>DATBHW010000076.1 GCA_036557285.1 Ktedonobacterales bacterium | reverse complement strand
CTCCCCTTTCCTGCCGACAAGCGGCGGAGAAAATGGAACGACCACATCGGGGAACCCTGGCCCGGAGAGGCCGCAGGGTTCACAGATATGGTCGCTGGGGGGTCTGGCGGAGGGTCTCAATGGTACAATACTCCCCAGCCCCATATCTGGACAAGCCGGATGTGGGGTCATGGCACAGCCGGTGTTAAGGACACCGGCCCTGCCAGCCGTTCTTCAGATGGTGCAGGTGTTTTCGAGAACTGGGTGTGAGCTACCCTCCAAACAGAAGTAGGACAAGCGAACGGGTATGGAGGGAGTATAACCTGACGAACTGCTCTCTGTCAAGTATCCTGGTGCTTTTGGTTCTGCCAAAAAGCGGAGTACCTGTAGCGCCGCCGTCCCGGCGGCTCAACGCTGCGCCAGGGCGAGCGTTCGCCCTCCAGGCCACCTACTGAGAACACGGTTGCGCGGACGCTGGAGTCAGGCGCTGGTTCATCCAGGCTTGTACGAGGGGAATAATGCTACATCCTATCAAGCCGCAGGTTATTATCAAGCAAACGCTCAAGCACTGAGGCGACGCCATCTTCCAGGTTGGAGAGGGTGATTTCGTCGGCCTGCTGAAGCACGTCGGGATGGGCGTTGGCGACAGCGACGCCATGCCCGGCCCAGGCGAGCATGGGCAGGTCGTTGGGCATGTCGCCAAAGGCGATGACTTCTTCGGCGCGAATACCCAAGCGGGCGCAGAGTTGTTCCAGCCCCCAGGCTTTATGAATGCCCGCCGCGCTGATTTCGATAAAGCTGAGGCCGGAATAGGTGGCGAGCGCCGTCTCGCCAGCAATGCGGGCCGCAACCTCCCACAGCGCCTCGGTCTTCATTTCGGGATGGTGGGCAATGAGCTTGACGGCTGGCTCGCGGCACAGCACCAGAGCATCATCGCTTATGACTTTTTGGAACGGTATGGGCCTTAAGGGCGGCGGGTAGCCTGGCTCGCGGCCAGTGTGCAGCCCATATTCCAGCGCAAAGAATACGCCAGGCGCGGCCTCGCGTAGCTGGACGATCAGTTGGGAGACGACCTCTGGCTCGATGGTCCAGCGTTCTACGATGGTGTCATCGCTCAGGTCGTAGATGATGGCCCCGTTGGAGCAGACGGCCAGGCCATTTGCCCCGGCGTTGTGGGCGATGGGGCGCATGGTGCGCGGCGGGCGTCCGGTGACGAGAACCACGACGACGCCCGCCGCCTGGACACGCTGAAGCGCCTGGCGATTCCGCTCGGAGAGGATTTCGCCGGGGCGCAGCAGCGTGCCGTCCAGATCAGTTGCAATGAGCTTAATCGTTGGTGTATCGAGAGCGAGAGATGCGTGACGTTCCTGCATGGGCTAGTCTTCGTTCGCAATCCACTCGCCAAGTTTCACATAGCCGCGCAGCAGATCGCGGGCGATGATAAAGTGCTGAATCTCGTCGGTGCCTTCGTAGATGCGAGTGACGCGCACGTCCCGATACCAACGCTCGATGGGCATTTCCTTTGTATAGCCCATGCCGCCGTGAATCTGCATGACGCGATCAACCACGCGATTGACCATATTGGAAGCGTAGAGTTTGGCAATGCCAGCGTCGTGGCGCGTATCCATGCCGCGCTCGGCTTTCCAGGCGGCGTGCAGCGCCAGCCATTTCGACGCCTGAATCTCGACCCTGGAATCAGCGATCATCCACTGAATGGCCTGGCGGTCGGCAATGGGCTGGCCGAAGGTGACGCGCTGCTTGGAGTGGTCAATTGCCATTTGCAGCAGGCGCTCGGCGGTTCCGACAGCGCGCGAGGCGATGAGCCAGCGGCCCTGGCCGATCCAGTTCATGCCGAGCCTGAATCCCTGGCCGACCTGGCCCAGCACGTTTTCCTCTGGCACGCGCACGTCCTGGAAGGAGAGCGCCGCCGGGGACCAGCCGCCCATCGTGGGGATCGGGCTAGACTTCCAGCCCATCTCGCGGTCCGCGATGAAGCAGGTAGCCCCACCGTTATGCACATCGGCTTTCTTGTCGGTGACGGCGATGACCATCACGAAATCGGCTTCGTTGCCGCCGGTAATGAAGATTTTTTCGCCGTTGATGACCCAGTGGGCGCCATCTTTGACGGCGGTGGTGCGAATGGCCGACGGGTCGGAGCCAGCGCCCGGCTCGGTGATGGCGAAGCAGCTACGCAGCTTGCCTTCAATGGTGGGAATGAGATAGCGGCGCTTCTGGTCTTCGTTTCCTTCATACAGGATGTTATCGGCGCTGCCGCCAAAGTTGAAGGGGATGAGCGTGCGCCCCATTTCCATTGCGATGAGGGCGGTCATGACGGCTCCCAGTTCCGCGCCGCCGTATTCTTTGGGGGTGTTGATGCCCCAGAAACCCATCGCTTTAGCTTTCTCTTGCAGTTCGTGGTACTTGTCATTGGGAATGGCGTGCGCGTAGCGGCCTTCGTTGCGCAGGGCCTCGGCCTCCAGGGGGATGAGTTCATGATCAACAAAGCGGCGTACTGTTTCCTGAACCATCTTTTGTTCGCTGCTGAGGGCAAAATCCATTGGGAAACCTCCTTTGGCTGGGGCGCCAATCTTCTTGCCAGAATATACGACGCTGGAATACGGGATTTGCCCAAAGCATACCATATTGAGGGAACAGTGTAACGTTAGCGAGCTAACATGGTTCCACCAATGATCGGGGGTCACTGGTAGCGCCGCCTTCCAGGCGGCCAACGCTGCGCCAGGGCGAGCGTTCGCCCTCCAGGCCAGCGGACCAGCAGGCCAACGCTGGCCGCCAGGATGGCGGCGCTACAAGTAACACGCCTCGCTTGCCAACACCTCAGATTTGGGAGAACCAGCTAACAAACAGAGGGCTGGACAAGTCGCCAGACTCCATATTCTGGCGGCTTGTCCAGCCCTCTGGATCGCGGTGAAAACCGTCAGCAGGCTCACTCTAGCTGCAAGAGCCAGCGGGAGCCACCGGCGATGAAGTGATCTGGTTCGGGCTATTGACGATCACGCTGCCGCCTTCCGGGTAGGTATGGTCAGGCGGAAGCTGGCCTGACCACTTGAAACTATAGGTAGCGGTCGTCTGTCCGGCGGCAACGTTTATGCTCGCGTTGGACGACCCACGCCCATTGTTCACCGTGTACTCAAAGTGAATCGTTCCTCCTGGGCCACCAGCAGCGAGATGGAAGGTAGCCGTGTAGGTGACAGTGATCTGGGTTCCGCAGGCCAGGCCAGCTAGAGAAGCCGGGCTGACGGCCATAGAAACGCTCGTCACATGGAAGGCGGCGGCGACACAAGAGCCGCTGGGCTTCACCTGCGGCGAATGGACCGCGTGAGGACTGATCACCAGGATTTCGGCAATCCCCGGATAGGTATGATCGGGAGGCAGTGTCCCCGAACTGGAAAACGTATAGGTTTGGGTCGTCTGCCCTGGGCTGACCTTGACGCTGGCATTGGTGGAGGACCGCCCATTGTTGAGCGTGTATTCAAACCGAATGGTCCCCCCGGCTGTCCCTGCCGGAATATGAAAGGTACCAGTGTAGGTGAAGTGAACGGAGCTTCCACAGGCCATCCCGGCGATACTGGCGGGCTTGACAGCCAGATCAACGCTGGTGACGGTGAAAGGCGTCTTGGTTGGCGCCGTCGTTACCTGGTTCTGGGGGCCATTAGCCGTGTTATTCCCATTGTGACGCACCAGAATCAGACCAAGGGTCAGACCCCCAATCAGGACAACAAGCAGTGCGACGGCGACCAGGGCGCTGACACGCGATGACCAGCGCCGGGTGGTATGAAAGAGGCGTTGCATAGGACGCAGCCTTTCTTGATGCACGCGAGACCGATCAATCGGTTCGTCGGGTTGGTAGTGTTGTCGAATAGAAGCCACACCGCGCTGTTCCAGACGGTTCCACACGCGGTCCAATCCGCTCTGGAATGTCTGGCTGCGAGGCCGGTAGAAGTCATGTAAATCCTGGATGAGCGGCGCGTCCAGCGCCGTGTACTGGTCGGACTGTGCCGAGGCGCGTTCACGCAGGCGCTGATCGATCTGTTCATCCAGATTTTGGAGGCGCGCCACCTCTTCAAAGTTGATGGGTTCGTCATCGTTAGCCATCGCGGTCTTTTCCTTCCTGATCTCCCCCGTAGCGCGCCCGCAAGAGTGTGAGGGCGCGCCAGAGCAGGCTGCGCACCGCGCCTTCCCGCTTACCTAGCACTGTGGCAATTTGGGCGCAGCGCAGACCCTCCCCGAAGCGAAGCCGCACCACTTCTTGCTGAATCGGTGATAAGCCGTGTAAGGCTGCGCGCAGGTTGGCGTGGCGTTCGTGGCGAAGAGCCACTGCTTCGGGAGCCAGCGCCTCATCCGCTTCCAGCGTGGCAGCCACTGCGTCCAGTGGCACCTGCTGGCGTCGGCTGGAAAGCCGGTAATAGTCCACCAGCTTGTGCTGCGCGACGCTCAGCAGCCAGGCTAGCCGCTTCTCTTCCGGGACGGCAAGCAAGCGATTGCGCTCAAAGGCTGCCAAAAAGACCTCAAGCAGCAGGTCTTCCGCATCTTCCTGAGCAGGGATTTTCTTGAGCAGCCAGGCAAAGATCAGCGGCCCATGCTGCCGATAGAGCGCGGCTGCCGGTGAATCATCCGGTTCCGATCCAGGCGAAGGTGCTTTCATCAACTTCCACTTCCTCAAACATCGTGTTCTGCTAGCTGAACCGTGTTGTTCTCCCTAAACAAGTCGTTGCTCAGCCAAAAGTGTTACGATGAAGCTGCGATGATGCGCAGCCCTGTTGTTGATTAAGAGAAAATATGCTAATTTAGCGTAAGTTCTCATCTTTTTTTGGAGTGAGGAATGATCATGCTGGATTTTGATGGGGTGCGCCAGGGGGATCAGACGCTGGCTGATCTGGCCCGTAACCTTTCCCATGCTGATCTGCACACGCTGACCGATGAAATGATTGATACGGTGCTGGCGATCATCGAGGAGGCGACAGCCGCCGATGTAGTGTTTGTGCCTGAAGACCCTGACGCTAATGATGCGTTTGGCGCCAGCGCAGAGGTAAATCTGCCCTGGACACTGGGCCATGTTATTGTCCACGCGACGGCTTCTTCTGAGGAGGCGGCTGCCCTGGGTTCGGCGCTGGCGCGGGGGATTGAGATCGAGGGCAGGTCGCGCTATGAGACGGATTGGCGAACGATCCGTTCGGTGGCGCAGGTGCGCCAGCGGCTGGAAGAGAGCCGCCATATGCGTCACGCCTTTCTGGATAGCTGGCCGTATCAGCCGCATCTTGAGGTCATGTATACCGGATTTGCGAGCTTGGGGCCGATGAACGCTACTGGCCGCTTTCTGCTGGGCTTGATGCACGAAGATTCGCACCTGGCGCAACTGCGCGAGATTATGCGCCAGGCCCATGAGGGGTACAGCCGGGTTCCGAGCAAAGAGCGCGCCACCAGCCGCCTGAGCGGTCTGCTGCCGTTCTTGCGCAAGTAGCCCTCGAAATAATTTGACAAGGGGAGGCGCTGACTGTCAGGAGATGCTTTTCTCAAAAAAGATTACCTCTACGTCCGCGATGCTTCCTTTGCTGATTTCCCTAAAGCCGTTTTTGCGGTAGAGTCGCTGGGCGGCGACCATTTTGACGCCGGTATCCAGATGGAGCGTTGTATAGCCGAGTTCTTTTGCTTTTTGTTCCAGCGCGTCCAGCATGGCCTGGCCGAATCCGCGCCCCTGGTATGTCGGCGCTACACGCATCCTTTTGATTTCGGCGCGCTCGGCTGAAGTCTGTTTCAATGCGCCCATAGCAACCACCTTGCCTTCGTATTCGCCGACCAGAAATTCCCCGCCGTTTTGCAGGTACGCCTGTTCGATCTGGTCTAAATCATCGTACCAGGAGTCGCTGCCGAGGTGCGCGCCTGTTGGCGTCAATGCGGCGTCGTGTAATTCCCATACGATGTCGCTGTCTGCACTCTGATAGCGTCTGATCTTGAGCATATGTTCTCTCCAGGTATGTATGAGGGCAGTTATGACCCTGGGGACATCTGCCTTCCAATTATGATGAGCCGCGCGGCGCGTTCGGCGGCTGCGGCAAGCAGACTGTCGGCACGACGTAGGGCTGTTTTCAAGGATATGGGCGCATCGGGCAGGGGGATGATAGCACTGCCCCCGATCTGATAGATCGCTTCATAGCCCGCGCCCAGGCTTCCGGCCAGGGCGATGACGGGTACGTCCTGGGCCTGCGCGCGAGCGGCCACAGCCGCAACGGTCTTGCCATAGAGGGTCTGCCCGTCCAGACGGCCCTCGGCGGTGAACAGCAGCGCCGCCTCGCGCAGATGGTCGTCCAGGCGCAGCGTGTCGAGGATGAGCGGCGCACCAGGGGTGAGTGTGGCGTTGAGAAAGGCGAGCAGGCCCGCGCCCAGGCCGCCAGCCGCGCCCGCGCCAGGCACATCGCGCACGTCTTGTCCCAGGTCACGATGCAGTATGGCAGCGTAGTGCGCCAGCGCGGCATCAAGTTCTGCGACGATGGCGGGCGTCGCGCCTTTCTGTGGGCCGTAGATGGCCGACGCGCCCGTTGGCCCGCAGAGGGGATTGGTGACATCGCAGGCGACGAGGATACTGCTTTCGTGTAGTCGCGGGTCGAGGCCCGTTACCACGACTCTGCTGAGCCGGGCCAGCGCCGCCCCCCCTGGCGGGAGTTCCGCGCCGTATTCGTCGAGCAGCGCCGCGCCCAGCGCCTGAGCCATGCCCGCGCCGCCGTCGTTGGTGGCGCTGCCGCCAATGCCGATGATGAAGCGGCGGTAGCCCGCATCCAGCGCCTGGAGCATCAGTTCACCGACGCCGCGTGTCGTAGTGATGCGTGGGTCGCGCTGTGCCGGGGGAACAAGCGGCAGCCCGGCAGCGGCGGCCATTTCGATAACGGCTGTGGGCGGCGCGCCTGCGACGGGGGCTGCCAGAATGCCGAAGAAGCTTTCAACAGATTTGCCAAGCGGGCCGGTGACACCGGTCGGAATGATTTGCCCGCCAGCGGCCTCGACGAGCGCCCGTACTGTGCCTTCGCCACCGTCGGCGACGGGCAGCAGAATATACTGCGCGTCGGGCCAGGCGCGCTGCAAGCCTCGCGCGATAGCCTGGGCCGCCTGGGCGGCGTCAAGGCTGCCTTTGAGGGCCTGGGGCGCAATGATGATTTTCATAAGGCTATCCTGGCATAACCGCGCGATCTTGTAAAGAACGTAGAGTTATATTCCATGAAGTTATAGGTCTCTTGTGAAGCGCAAAAAGCGAACTTACTCTGCGTGTGATACACTTTTGGAGGTAAAGCATAGAGGGCCGCGTTATTTTGGAGCATGGAGAGCCATCTGGGAGAGAGTATGGCAAACGAAGCTGGACAGGAACACGATGCCGCGCGAGAAGAACCCTTGTCGGAGGCGCTGCATATCACTGAGCTTCCTGAGTTGCAGAATCCATTGCTGATCGCTGCTTTTGCTGGATGGAACGATGCAGCGGGGGCCGCGAGTTGGGCAGTGCATTTCCTGGTAGATCGCTGGGGCGCCCGACGCTTTGCGGAGATTGATGCTGAAGAATTTTTTGCCTTTACCGATACGCGCCCGCAGACACGCCTGACCGGCGGGGTGGTGCGCGAGATTACCTGGCCGGGCAACGAGTTTTATTACGCGCGCCGCCCTGAGCCACCAGAGGGTGCAACGCGCCCGCGCCGTCGCGCCGAGCCATCGCGCGATGTGATTCTGTTGATGGGTACGGAGCCAAATCTGCGCTGGAAAACCTTTACCCGCATAATCACTGGTGTGTGCCGTCGGCTGAATGTTGCGCAGGTAGCTCTGCTGGGGGGCTTACTGGCGGATGTACCGCATACACGTCCGGTGCCGATTACGGCTGCTTCCACGACGAACCAACTGGCCGAAGAACTGGCGCGTATGGGCATGGGCGGCTCGAAATATCAGGGACCAACTGGCATCCTGGGTGTGCTGCACGATGCCTGCCGCCAGGAGCATATCTCTGCGCTGAGCCTGTGGGGGGCTGCCCCGCATTACCTGACGGTTTCGCCGAACCTGCAAGTCTCGGTGGCGCTGCTGGCGCGGCTCAATGAGGTGTTGGGGCTGCGGGTAAATCTGCGCGAACTCCAGTTGGGCGCCACCCGCTTTCAAGAGCGGGTTTCGGCGGTGGTGGCGCAAGATCAGGAAGCGGCCAATTATGTGCGCCAGCTTGAAGAACGCCTCAATTCCGGGGCTGACGAGGACATCGTTCCGCTTATAGAGGCTGAGCCTGGCGTTGCTGGTGAGTCGCAGCCGCCGCGCCCCTCTGGCGATCTGCCCAGCGCCGAGGTCTTGATTCAGGACATCGAAGAACTGCTGCGCCAGAACCGGCGCGGCGACTCATCTGATGACGAGGGCGCTGAGGCCGACGAGTAGGCGCGGTTATACTTCGGTCTGGATGGCGGCCAGCGCCTGGTCGAGATCGGCAATGATGTCATTGGGATGCTCGATGCCAACCGAGAGGCGCACCAACCCATCGCTGATGCCTTGTTCGGCGCGCTGCGCGGGCGTCAGGTCGCGGTGTGAAGACCTGGCCGAATAGGAGATCAGGCTATATACATCCCCCAGGCTAGTCCCACACAGGCACAGGCGCAGCGCGTCCATGAAGCGGTGGACGGCGGCGCGGTCAGCATTGCGAATCTCAAACGAAACCATGCCTCCATAAAGGCCGTTACGCAGCAAGCGGCTCGCCAGTTCGTGCTGGGGATGCGTTGGCAAGCCAGGATAGTAGACACAGCTTACCCTGGCGTCCTGGGCCAGCCAGCGCGCCACGCTGGCGGCGTTGGCGCAGTGCCGTTCCATCCGCAGGGCGAGCGTTTTTAATCCACGCGAGATCAGGCGCGCCTCGAATGGGCTGAGGACACCACCAAGCATACGCAGGTTGCTGGTGATCGCTGAGAGATGGTAGCTGGTGTTGGCGATGGCAACGCCGCCAAGCGCGTCGCCATGTCCACCCAGGTATTTAGTGGCGCTGTGAACTACGATGTCGGCCCCCTGCTCCAGCGGGCGCAGCAGAATGGGGGTGGTAAAGGTACTGTCAACGACGATCACCGCGCCAACCTTGCGCCCGGCTTCGGCAATAGTTGGCAGGTCACAGACCTGTAAGAGCGGGTTGGAGATGGTTTCCAGCAGGACGACGGTGGGCTGCTCTTCCTCGATAGCCTGGCAGGTCGCGGCAGTATCGGTGAGGTCGCGCAGAATGACGCGCGCGCCCTGCGGGGCGAAGATTTTGCGGAGCATGCCGGTGGAAGCGCCGTAGAGATTGTTGGCGGCAATGATAGTTTCGCCTGGGGCCAGCCCGGCGGCCAGCAGCGCGGCATAGAGCGCGGCCATGCCTGAGCCAAACGCCACCGCGCCTTTACCACACTCTGCCGCCGCCAGAGCTTGCTCCAGCCCGGCCACCGTCGGGTTGCCATGACGCGAGTAACTGAAGACAGGCGGCGCGTCGGGCGCGGGCGGCTCAAAGGCTGAGTCGAGCGCGTCGGCGTCGTCATGCACGAAGGTGGCGGAGGCGTAAATCGGCAGGCTGGTGGGCATGCCCTGTCGGGCGACATCCTGGGGAGCCTGATGCTCGCCGGTATGCACCAGCAGGGTTTCCAGATTCCAGTTCGGCGGGTTTTCGCTCATGACGCAACCTCCAGTATGGACAATCAAGATAGTAGAGCAATTCTGAAATGAGCTTACACTACCTTACCAGGTTTTGGAAGCGGTTTCTGGGTAAGAAACACCTGGCTGGACGCCTGCTATGCTTCACCTGGACGCTCTAACAGGATTGCTGATTGCGTGCCGTTGTTATGGATAGCGAGCAGGCGCTGCGCTTCGTGTGGTGTGCAGCCCAGCAGCAGCTTGATCTCTGAATCGCGCTTTTCCAGGTCCACCGCGCAGAGAAGGGCGGTGAGAGACTTTTCTGGCAGGCTTCCTATCCATACATCAATCCCGCCGCCATCGGCAGAGGTCGTTCCCTCCAAGTAGCCATAGTCAAGCGGATAGAGAAAGTCCGGGTAGCGGGGATGCGTTGACCCTTTGGGGCGATCAATTTTGAGCGTGGAGGCAGCTATTAGCGTATCGAGTTTGTGCCAGAAGTCAGTGTGGTCCATTTCAGGTTTTGGCCCCTTGCCAAGCCCAGGGTTATTGTGCTTCTCCTGGCAGACCCAGCCGCGCCCGTACCTGCTCCAGGGACTCTTCTGAGTACGTGATGATGGTAGTGAGGGTTGGCTCGTCGGCTGCGCCAATAGCCTGAAGCAAATCAGCGCCCAATGCGCCGAAGCGATGCTCCAGCCCAAGGCGGGCCACATCACGCAAGCCTTCAATTCGTCCTCTCTCCCAGAACATATGAGCCGTACTCGATGCCTCCAACATTTCGTCCATCATAGGGTGCCTCCTGAATGTGGCGCTGATCACTTCTGGCGCAAGCTGTATACCTGCCAGCACTACCAATTGCCCGATGAGTTCGCTTTTCTGCTCTTGGGCCAACGGCGTCTCAACGATCTGCTGCGCTATATCAATGACTGTTTCTGCTTTCACTCCCTGCATCATTCCTGCCAGGGGCCATAGTGCCGGATAAGGGCGCGCCAACACTGTCGCTGGCGCCAGTTCCCACATTTTGATAACCTCATAGTCGCAACGAAGCGTTGATCTGCTGTCCAGCCCACTCGGAATCAGAAAGGGAGAACTGGGAAGCTGTCCCAGACGCTGTAAGTAGATGACCACTGAGGTGACAGGCAGATGCTCCCGCTCGTAGAGGCGCATGATATAGCCAGCCAGGCGCTCGCCCATCTCCGCGCGACCTGGCTCGTCTCGCTTCAGTTGGAACTCCAGGTGCAGGAGAAAAGGCTTTCCCCTCGCTTCCGCTCGCCAGAGGACATCTACTTCACGTGCCGAATCCAGCAGTTCTTTGGAGAGGTTGGCGTCTAGCAGCGTCACTGGCCCCGGGATAGGCAGCACCTCGGCAAGCCAGTCCAGCAAGCCAGTTGGCTCTTGTTCGGCAATCAACTTCAAGGTTCTGTCAAAGCGATGCCAGCGCGATGGCATAACCGCCTCCTCTCTCCCAGTATACCACGAGGCAGCTTTACTCTGTAGGGAGGCCCAGCGCCTATTGATGGATAGGCATATGCTACAATGGGCCAGGACGGCTGGGGTTGGCGGCTTGAGCATCACAATTCTGCTGGCGAAAGGGACAACGGGCCATGATTGCGATTACTGGCGGGCGTATTTTGACGGCGAGCGGGCCAGAAGTAGCTGATGGGGTGGTACTGATCGATGGAGGAAAGATCGTGTCGGTGGGGCGCGACGAGCGAGCGCCAGAGGGAGTGGAGGTGATTGATGCGCGGGGAAAGGTGATTACGCCTGGGCTGATTGATGCGCATACGCACCTGGGACTGGATGAGCAGGGCGTTGGCGCGGCGGGCGACGATACGAATGAGTCGGTTGAGCCGATTGCGCCGCAGTTGCGGGCGCTCGATGGTATCAACCTGGAGGATATTGCCTTTGATGATGCGCGCCAGGCGGGGGTGACGACCTCCGAGGTGAAGCCGGGCAGCGGGAATGTGATCGGCGGGCAGTGCGTGGTCATCAAGCATACGGGGCTGATCATTGATAAGGTGGTCTTGCGCGCGCCGTCGGCCATCAAGGCGGCTATGGGCGAAAACCCTAAGTTCACCTATCGCAATCAGAAGAAATCGCCAAGCACGCGCATGGCGACGGCTGCGTTGTTCCGCGAGATTTTTAGCAGGGCGCAGACGTATCTGGAAAAGCGCCGCGCCGAACTAGAGGCGGGTCGGCCTTTCGAGCGCGATCTGAAGCTGGAGGCAATTGGGCTGGCGCTGGAAAAGCGTATTCCGATGCGCATCCACGCGCACCGCGCCGACGATATTATGACGGCGCTGCGGCTGCGCGATGAGTTTGGCTTTGAGATGAGCGTCGAACACTGTACCGAGGGGCATAAGGTGGCGGACGAGCTGGCGCGGCGCGGCGTTCCTGCTGTGGTAGGGCCGTCAATGTCCGGGCGCTATAAAGTGGAACTGCGCGATAAGACGTTTGAGACACCTGCGGTGCTTGCGGCGGCAGGCGTGAAAGTGGCGATTACGACGGATCATCCGGTGGTGCCGATTCATCAACTAATGACGGCGGCCATCCTCGCGGTGAAACATGGCCTTTCCACTGATCTGGCGCTCAGGGCCGTGACGCTGCATCCGGCGGAGATTCTTGGCGTGGCCGAGCGCGTCGGCAGTCTGGACGCTGGGAAGGATGCCGATCTGGTGATCTGGTCGGGCGATCCGTTTGATCTACGCTCGCGGGTGATGCTGACGATGATTGATGGGCAAGTGGTCTACCAGGAAGGCTATCGGGAAGACTGAGCGTCATACCGTTTCTTCTGCCACTTGTTTGATGCGTTGATTCCTCAACAGCAGCAATTTGCGCATATAGCGTTCAAGGACGAGCTTATCAACTATCCAACCCAGGTAGCCAAGCGGCGATCTGAACGTAAAGCGATCTCTCATGAGGACGCCGTTCTCCTGGGGAACAAACTCATGAATATGGTGGAGTTCCTTAAATGGACCCCGCACCATTTCGTCGGTAAAGCGATGTGGCCGCTCCAACAGGGTGATCTGTGAGGTGAGGTGTTGCTTGATGCCAAAATGTACCGCTTCCCAGGTGACGGTATCGTGCAGGCCCATCACGCCGGTCATTACGCCGGCAACAGCCCGTTCTTTGGTCAGGTTCATAGAGCGGGTGTGCATCTCGACGTTAAGCGCGAGATCAAAGCAGCGTTCAACAGGGGCATGAATATAGGTTTCCAAGATGATGATGGACATTGCTCGCTCCTGGGCAGAAGCCTCGGACATAGGTATACTCCCTCACTTTTTGAGGCTCCCCCTTTCAAGTGAATGTAGCATAAAGACGGTGTAAAAGATAGAGTCCCTCCAGGCTATCTCCCCAAGTTTTACGAGCAACTTGAGCGGCAGCAAGTGCCGGAAATGCTCCTGATGGCATGTCTTGTGCAATCCCCTCTTGTCAATTTCTAGTTGACCCCTTGCTCATTAAGATTGCCGCTTGCTCGTGCGAAAAACACTGCCCGCATGCTCGGTAATCGCAGGAGGCGATGAAGCCAGATGGATAACACAGGTCTCTCACCACACAGCATCCAGGAGTTGCCAACCGAAAACCACCCACCCGAAAGCTCGCCGCCGCTGGTCCGGCGTCCTGCTTCTCCGCCTGAAGAACCAGGGCGGCGGAAAGCTCCCCACAAACGTAGAAAGATCATCCTTATTACGGTGGCATCCGTATTCCTGCTGACGCTTCTTGGTGGCGCTGCTCTGGCAGTCGTCAAATACTATGGGGTCTATCAGTTGGTGCAAAGCAGCACCGGGCAGACGCTTCCAAAGGTGGTGTCCACCAATCAGCCAGTCCAGGCGACGCAGCTCCCAGGCGATCTCTCCAATGTCGATCATTTTAATCTCCTGCTGCTTGGGAGCGATAATGACCAGAAGTTTCACAGCGGCGCGGTGCTGACGCAGACGGATATTGTGGTGCGGGTTGATCTGGCGCATCAGAAGGTAACGATGGTTTCGATCCCCCGCGATATGTGGTTGCCCAGCGATCAGGGGAAGTGCTGCTATAAGCTCGATGAGATTTCTGGCGCGGAGACTGACGGAGCTACTACGCCGCAGGAGAGAAAGCTGCATGGGTTTGCGCATACGGTAGCCACTATCGAGGCCAATTTTCATATTCCTATTGATGCTTATGCCTGGGTCGGGCTGGATGGCTTTGTGAAGGTGATTGATACGCTGGGCGGTGTGGATGTGGATGTGCTGCATCCTGTGGTTGATGACGCTTATCCCAAAGACCTTGATCCCAATGGCAACCCTTTTGATTACCAGCGCCTCTATATTCCGGCTGGCCCGCAGCACCTGAATGGCGTGGAGGCGCTCAATTATGTGCGCTCGCGCCATTCGGACCTGCTGGGCGATTTTGGACGTTCGGCGCGCCAGCAATCGGTGCTCATCGCGTTGAAGAAGAAACTGGACAGCGGGACTCTTCTGAATCGTCTGGATGAGTTGGCGAAAGACTTGCAAGGGAGTGTACTGACGAGCCTGACACTCGGCCAGATGGTTTCATTGGCAAACTTCGCCAAAAATCTTCACCCCACCGATTTTCAGCAATATGTGCTGGGTGTGCCGGAGTATGGCTATTACGATCAACTGGAGGGTAAATCCATCGTCCAGCCTATCTGGTCAGCGATTAACCAGACGATTCACCAGATTTTCCCCTGAGAGAAAAGCGCGGCGTCCATGTGCAGCGCCGCCGTCCCTGGTGGCGAACCGTTGACCGCCAGGGACGGCGGCGCTATACGGTGATTGCCGAGACGATGGCGCTGCGCTGCTGTAACAGTAGGGGGATGTTTTGCGTCTCAAGGATATGCTACAATGGTGCGGATAATGTTGTCTTATGGACACGCTCCTCTAGTTGCTTGAGGATTGAGTGCGCATGCTTTTCCCTCCTCGGTCTCGGCGAACAGCGGCCTCTCTTCTGTTTTCCCAAACACGCCTGGCAATGGTCCTGGCGTGTCTTGTTGTTTTGTGGGTGGCGCTGGTTGGCTGCGGTTCTGCTGCTGCGCCGGTTTCATCTGGCGGCGGCGCTGCGGCGACTCCAACGCCGCGCCCGCCATATGTCTTTGTAGCCATCGGCGCATCGGAGACGTTTGGCACCGGCGCGGATCATCCAGCGACAGAGAACTGGCCTATGGACCTGAGTTCTAGTCTGCCGCGAGGGGCGCAGGTCATCAATCTAGGTATCCCTGGCATTACCGCTCAGGGCGCGCTCCAGGGTGAACTGCCGGAGGCGCTGGATGCCAGGCCCGATCTGGTGACGGTCTGGCTTGGCACGAATGACATTATTGATAAAGTGAATCTTGCTAACTATCAGCGTAGTCTTGATAGCATTCTGGCGCAGTTAACGGCAAGCGGCCATGTGCGAGTCGCTGTTGCTAATATTCCTGATCTCACGATTCTGCCGCGCTTCTATGCGTTCGACCAGGCGGCGCTCACTACCCAGGTGCAGCAGTGGAATAAAGTTGTTGCGCGTGAGGTTTCGGCGCATCATATCATCCTGGTTGATGTGTATGGGCATAGTTCGGAGATTCTGGGGCATCCTGAATATTTGAGCGGCGACGGGCTGCATCCCTCGACACTGGGATATGTCAAGGTTGCCAACCTCTTTTATCAGGTTCTCCACGCGAATGGCGTAATCTAACGTGCAAACACTCTTTGGCGTCCCCCTCAACAGTTTAATGCAGCGCCTGCTGATTTTCACCATTGCTGCGGCAGTGCTGGTGACGCTGTTGGCGCTGCGCCAGCCGATCTTGCTCAAGATTGGGCTGCGCAATGTGCCACGCCGTCGGCTGCGTATGGTCCTGATTGTCTTCGGGCTGATGCTGGCGACCACGTTTATTTCGGCGGCGCTGGCGGTGGGCGATACAATCAGCACAGCGGTGCGCTCGGTGGCTGTCTTTAACTATGGGCGTGTGGATGAGATTGTTTCGGGCGGAAATGGCGGCCTGGGCCTGTTCCCTCAAAGCGCCTATGATCTGTTGCAGCAAGGGCTGGCTGATGATTCCGACGTGGCGGGCGTGGCCCCGGCGCTGCAAGAAAATAACCTGCTGCTGGCGGATAGAACCTCGCGCCAGACCCGCTCGAAGGTGACGGCGCTGGCGATTCCGCCGGGCGCGGAAGAAGGCTTCGATGGCATGAGCAATGCCAATGGCGCGCCCCTTGCCAGCGGCGCGCTTGGCGTCCGTGAGGTCTATCTGAACCGCACCCTCGGTGGCCTGCTCAATGCGAAGGTTGGCGATACGATCTATGTCTATTCAGAACGCTGGGAGGGTAAACGCTTTACTTTCACGGTGCGTGGCATCATCGAAAAATCGGGGCTGGTGGGAGATGTGCCTGCCTTTGTCTTGCCTCTTGCCACACTTCAGCAGATTGAGCGCAGCCCTGAAAGCATTAACCGCATATTTATCGCCAATCGCGGTGATGGGCTAAGCGGCGTGAATCTGAGCGATGCTGTGGCTGAGCATGTCAACAGGCTGTTGTCTGGCGACCTGGCCTGCGCGGGTCTTATTTTTGTGGATGGCAGCCAGGCGACCCCGACTAATACTTCTGTGGCAGCTTGCCCATCATCGGTGTCAGGCGTAACTCCCCCAGGGGTTGTGAGGGTGACTGGGGACCAATCAGCGGCCAGGCTCTATAACCTGAGTGTGGATGAGGTGAAGCAGGACGGCGTTCATCTCGCGGAGGCGGCAGACGAGGTTTTCACGCGCATCTTTACGCTGTTCGCCCTCTTTTCGTTGGCAATTGGCGTTTTGCTGATCTTCCTGATTTTTGTGCTGCTGGCGGCAGAGCGCCGCTCCGAGATGGGCGTTTCGCGGGCCATTGGTGTGCAGCGCCAGCAACTTGTCTTGCTCTTCCTCTTCGAGGGTTCGGTCTATGATCTGATCGCTTCCTTGATTGGTATTGCGGTGGGTGTGGGCCTGGGTATCGGGATCGTTCTCTTGCTTAGCCCGATACTGGCGCAGGCGGGCTTTCCGCTCAGCGTCCGGCTTCAACCACGCAGCCTGGTCATTGCCTATTGCCTGGGCGCACTCTTCACGCTGGGGACGATTATCGCTTCGTCCTGGCTGATTAGCCGCATGACGATTGTGCAGGCGATGAAGAATCTGGCGGAGCCGCCGCGCCCATCTCCCTCGCTGGCGACGCTGCTGCTGACGATGCTGAGGCGGCTGGCGCGGGGGCTGGGGTTGGGCGAAGGCGAAGAAACACCCTGGCAGGCTGCGACGGCTTTGCCCGCCGATATTGGTCGGCTCGGCTGGGGGCTGGTGACGCGCGGTATCGCGCCGCTTCTGATCGGCATCATGATCTTGCAGCAGGGGATTGAAGACCTGCGCGACTCGCTTTTCTCCTTCGGCCTTTCGCTGGCGATCATCGGCGGCGCGCTGATGCTGCGCTGGTTCATGCTCTGTCTGCCCGCGCTTTATTATGCTGTGGGACCGCTGACGTACCGGCACGAGCGGCGGCTGCGCTGGGAACGTCGCTGCCGCGAGTTGGGCGAACGGCTGGCGGCAGCGGTGGCCGGATTGGGCCTGCTGCTGTACTGGGGTTTGCCCTATGATGCGCTGGCTTCGCTGGGTTTCCCGCGCTTTACCGGTGGCATTGAGGTCTTCTTCTTTTCCGGCGTGATGATGGTGTTTGGGGCCATCTGGGCGCTGGCCTTTAACGCCGATCTGCTGCTGCTGCCGCTGATCTGGCTGCTGCGCGGGCTGCGCAAGATTGGCTTTGTCCTGCATACGGCGCTGGTCTATCCGCTGCACTACCGTTTCCGAACAGGTGTCAATCTGGTGATGTTCACGCTGGTCATCTTTACGATGACGGTCATGGCGGTGATTAGCAATTCGGTTGCCAGCTCCTATGGCAACGTGAGCAACTATACCGGCGGCTTCGATATTCAGGCAAAGCCGTTCTTTCGGGCCATCCCGAATATAAATACGGCGATCAACCACGCGCCCGGCGTCAACCCCGGCGATTTTGAGGGTGTGGGCACGCAAACGCTGGCGGCGGTAGGCGTCATTCAGCTTTCAGCGCCGACCCCTGGGTGGCGCTTCTATCCGATCAATGTTGAAGATGGGGCTTTTCTGGATGGCCTGGGCAATCATCTGGTGGCGCGTGCCCCTGGCTTTGCCAGTGATGCCGATGTCTGGAAGGCGCTGCGCGATCACCCCGGTTACGCGCTGATTGATAGCCGGGCGCTGCTTCCGGCGGTGGGCAGCCCCTATGAGGATTACCTTCCCTCGCTTGGCCCTGACCAGCTAGGGACGCTGAAGGCGATTTATGCCTCGGTGCTTCAGAAGATTGGCACGCTGCCGGGGAATTACAATGAGTACCTGTACCGCTTCAGCGGAGCGCGACAGGGAGATGTGGCGATTCCAGCGACGCCGATCTGGATCAACGATGTTCGCGGCAGCAAGGCCACGAAAGTCACGATCATTGGCGTGGTGGATAACACCGATGGCCTGCATTATGGCCTGGTGACATCGCCAGCGACCTTTGCGCGAACTCAGACGGGCCTGCCGCCGCTGCCCCTGGAGGCGAGGAGCTATTATTTCAAGGTGCGCCCTGGTGTGGATGCACACCAGGCGGCATTTGCGCTTGGATCGGCCTTTCTGGATAATGGCCTGGAGACAACGGTGCTGGCAGATGTGGCGGTGAATGTGAATGGCACACGTATCTTTATTGCCCAGGTGCTGCTGGGCGTGGTCGGGCTGACGCTGTTGCTGGGCGTGGCCGCGCTGGCTGTCACCGGCACGCGGGCAGTGGTGGAGCGTCGCCAGCAGATCGGCATGCTGCGCGCGCTGGGGTATCAGCGTTGGGCGGTGCAATCGAGCTTTTTGCTGGAGTTTCTGCTGGTCGGGATCGCTGGCACATTGATTGGCCTGGCGCTGGGGCTGCTGCTGTGCCGCAATGTTTTTGCCGCCAATTTCTTTGAGCAATATCAGACGGGGCTTGAGTTTCTTATACCCTGGGGCGAACTGGGCATAATTGCCCTGTGCGCCTTTGCCGCGTCGCTGCTGGCGGCGTTTTTGCCCGCCTGGCAAGCGGGGCGCGTGGCTCCGGCTAATGCGTTGCGTTACGAATGAGTAGTAAGGATGCAGGGGTGTTAATTATCCAGGCGACAGGTGTACGCAAGTTGTATAACGCTGGCGCGGGAAGTGTGGCCGCGCTGCGTGGAGTGGATTTTTCAGTGGAGCAGGGCGAGATGGTGGCGATTATGGGGCCGAGTGGATGCGGCAAAACGACGCTGCTCAACTGCCTCTCTGGTCTGGACGAAATTACCAGTGGAGAGATCATCATTGCGGGAACCAACCTCAAAAATCTCAGTGACCGCAGGCGAACGGAATATCGCGCTCGCCAGATGGGATTTATCTTCCAGAGCTTCAATTTGCTGCCGGTATTGAGCGCGGTGGAGAATGTGGAACTGCCGATGCTGGTCTCCGGCGTGAGCGGACGCAAAGCCCGGCGGCGAGCGATGGAGATGCTGGAGGTGGTGGGCTTGGCCGAGCGAGCGCGCCATCGGCCCGCCGAGCTTTCGGGCGGCCAACAGCAGCGCGTGACCATCGCTCGCGCCCTGGTCAACAATCCCGCTATTGTGTGGGCCGATGAACCTACTGGCAACCTGGATGGTGAGGCGGCAGAAAATGTGATGGACCTGCTCTGCAAGCTGAACCGAGAGCAGGGCCAGACGCTGGTTATTGTGACCCACGCGCCAGAAGTTGGCGCACGCGCCAGCCGCATTGTCAGGATGCGCGATGGGCTGGTGCTGGGCCATTAGGTGTTCAGGCTTCGTCGAGCGGGCCAGCGTGGCCGCCGATGGTCAAGCCGCCGTCAATGACCATCACCGCGCCTGTGGTGAAGTTCGAGGCAGGCGAGGCCAGATACAGGGCTATGCCAGCGATCTCGTCGGGCGCGCCAATGCGATGCAGCGGGGCTATGGCTTCCACTGATTTGCGGATTTGCGGCGTTTCCACCAGCACGCTGGCAAAGCGCGTCTTGATGACGCCGGGCGCGATGGCGTTTACCTGAATATTGAATGTCCCTAGCTCCTGGGCCAGCGAGCGAGTGATGCTGATGATGGCGGCTTTGGTGGCGCTGTAGATGGCCTGCATGGTCCCCGGCTGGATGCCCGCGACAGAGGCGATGTTGATGATTTTGCCCGCGTTGCGCTCACGCATGCCCGGCACGACCAGCCGCGCCAGCCGCACTGCGCCCATGATGTTTGTCTCGAACATTTTGGCCCACATGCCATCGTCGGCATCGAGGATGGGGCCAAAATGAACATTGGTGGCGGCGTTGTTCACCAGAATATCTACGGGGCCAAAGGCGGCCTCGGTCTGCTGAACAAGCTGGCTCAGGTCATCCAGCCTGCCAATGTTGGCAGGCACGCCCAGGACGTGCGCCCCCGCTGCTTTGAGTTGTTCGACGGCTGCGGCGACACCTTCTGGCTTGCGCCCGACGATCACCACCCGCGCGCCCGCGCTTGCGAGCGCGTCGGCAATCGCCAGCCCGATTCCGCGTGTACTGCCGGTGACAATGGCGACTTTGCCAGTCAGATCAAAGTTTGGTAATGCCATCCGATAAGCCCTCCTGTTTCACCTACCTGGGGCTGCGAGGTATCCAGGTGTATCTTCCCGTTGCTCAAGCGTTCAAGCCTGGCGGCAATGACGTTCTGGGGAGTAGTTTCGCATATTGCCGCCGCGCTGTCTACTCTCTTCTGCGTGCTGCCAATGATGGTGCAGTTCATCCAGACCCGCAATCAGGACTCATCCTGACCGCATACGAGGGTATACTGAACACATACCATCAATTTTTGGAGGAGGCCATGTCAGAAGAAGCTATGTCAAAAGAACAACTGCTCCAGGAGTTCGCGGCGGCCTATGAGCAGTTCATCGCAGCAGCGACTGAGGCCGAGCAGCGTGGCGTGACCCGTCAGGGAGACACCTGGGGACCACGCGAGATTGTGGCCCATTTGGCAGGCTGGGAAGTCATGGCAACGGTGCGTCTTCCCAGGATTGCCGCTGGGTTGGCGCCCCTTGAGTTCTCAGACGAAACGCAGCAAGCGGTCATGAATGATGCGATCAACGCCACGATTGTCGCTATGATTGGAGAACAGCCCCTGGAGGCCGTGTGTGGCCTGCTGCGCCGGGCCTACCAGCGTGATGCCGAGATACTCAGGACGTTGGAGAACGCGCGCTTTCAACCGGGTGAGTACGTGTATGAACGAACGAAAGGCATCATCGAGCATTGCCAGGAACACTTGGAAGCGTTCGCTCCCGGGCGCCCGTGATTGTGGGATCATGCGCCGCGCTTTTGCAGGTGCGCGCATCCCACTAGCGCAGGCGACAGAAAACCGCCTTCAGGTAGGCGGTTTCGGGCATTGCCAGGTTGATCGGGTGATCGAAACCATGCCCAAAGACCTCCAGCAGTTGAACTTTGCGCCCCACACGTTGCGCGGCAGATGGTAGAATGGCGCCTGGCGCTGCTGGTGATGAGGATTTCTGGTACGACCCGCTTCGAGGGTATTGAAACAGCAGATCATCCAGACTAACAGCCCCCGAACACGAGCAGCTCAGCAAGATGCCTCCTGGCTCCAGCGCCTGCATGCCCAGCGTATTGAGCCGCCGGTAGGCGCGCAGCGCCTGGATTCTGGCCCCCTGGCTTTTGGCGAAGGCTGGCGGGTCCAGCACAACAACATCATAGCGTTCGCCGCGCTCCAGGGCCGCTTCCAGAAAATCGAACACGTCAGCGGCCACAAAGGCATGCCGCTCGGGGTCCAGGCCGTTCAGCGCGAAGTTGGCTCGCGCCGCTTCCAGCGCGGGCGCTGACGTATCCACGCTCGTCACCCGCGTTTGGGGGCTGGTCACAGCGGCATAGACGCCAAACGCGCTGGTATAGCTGAAGCAGTTCAGCACGTTTCGCCCCGTCGCATATTTCTGAAGGGCCAGGCGTTTATCTCGCTGATCCAGAAAGAAGCCCGTTTTCTGCCCCAGGCGGGGGTCTACCAGGAAGCGCAAACCATGCTCGCAGATTTCGATCTGTTCCGGTATCTCGCCAGCGACCACTGCTGGCGGTTCGCGGCGCAGCCCTTCGCGCGCCCGCCCGCTGGCGTCATTGCGCA
Source organism: Ktedonobacterales bacterium (assembly GCA_036557285.1). Lineage (NCBI taxonomy): Bacteria > Bacillati > Chloroflexota > Ktedonobacteria > Ktedonobacterales > Ktedonobacterales bacterium. Next base: position 178,173 of record DATBHW010000076.1, on the reverse strand, counting down.
GCAGCACGCCGCGCGGCTGCATGTCTTCCACCAGCGCCTGGACCAATGGCTCGCGCAGCCGCTCCATTCCGGCTGTCGAAATCTGAGCGACCAGATAGCCAGCATAGCTATCTATAATGACCCCCGGCAGACCATCCCCCTCTGAGTTGATCAGTCGGAAAGCGTTCGTGCGGTCATAGTCAAGCGCCTCGCGCAGCATTGCCGCCTGCCGGATGATCCGCCGCAGAAACGCGGCATCAATCGTCTCATCAGGATCGCGGGTCAAGAGGCGCACAGCAATATCGGTCCGGGGATGATAATAGCCGCGCCCGATAAACGCGCCCTCAGCCGCGCGCACGTCCACTATCTCACCGGGTTCAGCCGGGCGCGAAAGCTGGTGAATAGCCCCCGAAAAAACCCAGGCGTGTCCGGCCAGCAGCGGCGCTTCCCGGCGCGGCTTCAGCGAAACAGTAGGGTGACGCGCAGAACGCGGCATAGATAAGCTCCTTCTTGGATCGTATAGTATGATGACAGCGAAACTGGACAGGAGGAACTGGCTCGCGTGCGTGACGATTTCGACGGCGAACCACTTGACGCGCGCTGGACGCCCAGCCGCATTAACGGAGGAGAGGTGGCCTGTGCCTCATCCATCCTGCGCCTGTCTTTCGATCAGGCCACCGAAGGGCGCTATACCGACGCCCAGATAGACGACTACGCGCGCCTGAAACGCGCCAGCTATCCCTGGCATCCGCCCCTGCGTATGGAGGCGCGCGCCCGCGCTTCGCATCCCGCCGCGCACCCCAACGGCACCGGAGGCCGCTTTGCACTGGTGGGTACCGCTGGCTTTGGCTTCTGGAACCTCCCCTTTTCCACGCGCGGCCAGGTCTTACGTCTGCCCGATGCCGTCTGGTTCTTCTACGCTTCGCCGCCCTCGCAGATGCGGCTGGTTCCCGGCAACCCTGGCTGGGGCTGGAAAGCGCAGATCGTTCACGCGCAGCGCGTGGGCGCGCTGGCCGCCGGACTCCCCACACTGGCCGCCGTCGCCTGGGCGCGGGTCAGCGGCGATCAAGCTCCGGCGGCGCAGTGGGTGCAGCGTTTGAGCGGCGCGCGTGAAAGCGTCCTTGATACTGATCTTACCACCTGGCACGATTACCGGCTGGAATGGCGGCGCGAAGAGGCTCGCTTCTGGGTGGATGGCTCGCTCGTCTTTACCGCGCCCAACCCGCCGCGCGGCCCGCTTGGCTTCGTCGCCTGGATTGATAACCAGTACGCCATCGCCACCCCGCGCGGCGCGTTACACTTCGGCACGCTCAACGCCGGGCCGCAGTGGTTGGAGATTGATTCGCTGACTATCGCGCCGCTCTAAAGCCTTCCCCTCTGCATCAGTCGCTCGCCACAGCCACGCTCTTGAGCGCGCGAGCAGCCTCAACGATGTGGCTGGCGTCAATGCCAGCGGCAGCCATCAGTTCTTCTGGCTTGCCGGAGCCGGGCATGTTCGTCACGGCCAGCTTGGTCACGCGCAGATGAGGCAGGCCAGCGCCCGCCAGCGCCTCCAGCGTCGCGTCGCCCAGGCCGCCTTCTATCCAGTGATCTTCCACCGTCACCAGTCTGCCGCCAGTGGCTCGCGCCGCCTCCAGCAGCGTCTGCCCATCAATGGGCTTGACGGAGTAGGCGTCAATCACCCGAATCGCCACGCCCTCGCCCTTCAGTTGGTCATAAGCTTTTAGGGCTTCATGCAGGGTGATGCCTGCCGCCACCACCGTCACTTCGTCGCTGTCCGAGCGGCGCACCACTTTGCTGCCCCCAATAGGGAAGAGTTCATGGGCTGGATAGATGATCGGTGTCTTCTCACGGGTCGTGCGCAGGAAGCTGATGCCGCGCTGATCGGCCATCGCTGCCACCAGCCGGACGGTCTGATTCGCATCGCAGGGGTACAACACTTTGCTGCCGCCCACCGCGCGCATCATTGCCAGGTCTTCCAGCGCCATCTGCGACGGGCCATCTTCGCCGATAGAGACGCCCGCGTGCGAGCCAACGAGGCGAAGATTCGCTTGTGAAACGGCGGCCATGCGAATAAAGTCGTAAGCGCGCGTGAAGAACGCCGCGAACGTCGAGGCGAACGGCGTCCAATGACGCACGCTCAGGCCAACCGCCGCCGCTACCATCTGCTGCTCCGCGATATACATCTCGAAAAAGCGATCTGGGTAAGCGCGGGCAAAATCCTCGGCAAACGTCGAGTTGCTCACTTCGCCGTCCAGCGCCACCACGTCTGGCCGCGCCGCGCCCAGCGCCTTCAACGCCTCTCCATAGGCTTTGCGCGTGGCAAGCGCCAAGCCAACCTCGTAGCTGGGCAATTGAGGCACTGGCGCTGCCGGGTGGGGAGCCTCTTTCATTGGCGCGGGCGCCTGGGGCTTGACAATCAGATGCCGCTCGCCGCCCAGCCCTTTGATTGCCTGTTCGGCCATGTCCGGGGGCAGCGCCTTGCCATGCCAGCCGTTTTTGTTCTCAATCTCTGAAAAGCCTTTGCCCTTCACCGTCTGAGCCACGATCAACGTTGGCGCGCTCCCCTGGGCGTTCGCCGCCGTGCTGTACGCCTTGTTGATCTCCTCGAAGTTATGACCGTTAATCTCGATGCTTTCCCAGCCAAAGGCGCGAGCGCGATCCGCATAGGCGCGGCTGTTCCAACCAAGCTCGGTTTCGCCGCGCTGGCCCAGCCGGTTCATATCCAGAATGGCGATCAGGTTATTCAGCCGGTAATGGCTGGCGTGATCGAACGCCTCCCAGACGGAGCCTTCGGCCATCTCGCTGTCGCCCAGCACGACCCAGATACGATAGGGCAGCTTCTCCAGATACTTGCCCGACAGCGCAATGCCCACGCCAATAGGCAGCCCCTGGCCCAGCGATCCCGTTGCTACATCCACCCAGGGCAGCGCGGGTGTAGGATGCCCCTCCAATCGGCTGCCAAACGTGCGCAGGGTCATCAACTCTTCCTCCGAAATGGCCCCGGCGGCTTTATACAGAGCATACAGCAGCGGGGAAGCGTGACCCTTGGAGAAAATCAAATGGTCGTTGTTCGGGTTCTGCGGATTGTCAAAATCGTAGCGCAGATAACTGCTCAACAGAACCGCCATCAAATCAGCCGCCGACATCGAGGACGTTGGATGCCCTGAGCCAGCCTTCGTCGTAGAGCGAATGCTATCAACGCGAAGCTGCTGGGCAAGCTCATGCCACTCTTGCACAGTTGCCATCTTTCACTCCCTTTTAGAGAACTGCGCAGAACTGCCCCTTCGGAGGTAGCCCGCACTCGGTTGCCTCACTCCAGGATATGCACTTGGCGGACCAGATGCGCACAAATTGCGCCATCGCCCAGATCAGCAGGTATGTTCATCATACCACTTGAGCGGGCTAGCTTCATCCTCCGCTCTCAGCAAGAGGTTTTTTATGGTGATCTGTGTGAGGGAGCCAGTTTCTGTCAGACTAAGCAAGAAGGAGTAGTCTTACTACGTAGGAAGGATGATGCAAAGACACAAAAGAACCGATACGCTAGAGATAGTTATATAAGAAATATGAAAATCGCTTCAGGGAGGTTTCTCTCATGGCCCGCACGCTGCATCTACCCGGTTGGCATCGCGCCTCAAAGCATCTCTCCTCGCCTCTTTTTCCCCGCTTTCTCATTTTTCTCACCCTCTGCTTACTGATGTATTATATCCTGCGTAAACAACAAAAGCTCTTCTCGGAGCTGCGGCTTCCTTCAACGGTCATTCCCCCAACGGTCATCCCGCCAAGGATAATCCCCCAGAGGTAATCTCCCCACCTGACGTCAACGCATCTTTACCCCTCCTCGCTGGCGAGGAGGGGTACCACTGGCTGCCTCTCGCATTCAACAGGGTTTAGTATGGTATGCTTATGTCAGTCCTTCGTTTTCAGCGCGCGTGACCACTTGAGCCGGGAGGGATACATGCCAGACCCATCTGTTCTCCAGCATATCCTCGTTAAAGTTTATCGTAGCGCAGATCGCTTGATGGTAGCGACGCCGATGCCTGGAGTAGAGCCGGAAGACATCTCGGTTGAGATCACGGGTGAGAATCGGCTGATTCTCCAGAGCCGCTGGCGCGGGGAATTGAAGGGGATCAAGCAGCAGCTTGTCAACGAATGGCGGCCAGGCGGCTACTATCGAGAGCTGGAGCTTCCCCATGCTGTGGATGGAACGCTGGCGAACGTGACCTATAACAATGGGATTGTGGTAGTCGCCTTACCTCTGGCGGAGCAGACGCGCCCGGCCCGGTTGGCGCTGGACGTGCTGGAAGCCACTCATGGCGTCCTCGCCCGCAACGCGGGACATCCTGTGCGGCCACGTCACCCTTGACCATTCCTGGCGCCGGATGGCCCCTTTCATCTGGCGCTATAGCCTTGACGAGCCTGTTTCTCTGGCCTGCTGTGCTGCCTGTTCGAGCATCTCAGCCATCCAACTACACCAGGCAGCGTAGCTGCGCTCATATTCCAGCCCTCGTTGCAGCGTGGCATACGAGGCGAACTCTGGCGTATCCGTCTGGCGCAGACGCGCCGCGCTCGTCTGCTTTAGTCTGGCCTCGATCTGCTCATACTTTGCCAGGCGCTGGGCGTGATACGCCGCCTGACCCCGAAAGAACGGGATGCCTTGATCCGGATCAGTCAGCCACACGGAAAACGCTTTGAGCATCAACTCATCGCGGTCAGGGGCGACATGGACCGGGGTTGTCACCCATTCTCGCAGCGCCACCCGCCCAGCTTCCGTGATCATAAACAGCTTCTTGTCTGGTCTGTCCTCCTGCTCGATGCGTTGGTGCGTTACCAGTCCCGCCGCTTCCAACCGGGCTAGCTCTGGATAAATCTGCCCCGGCAGCGCGTGCCAGAAGAAGCCGATTGGCTCTTTCATCAACCGGGCAAGGTCGTAGCCGGAGCGATGGCTGCGAGCAAGAAGCCCCAGCAGGGCATAGCTCAGGGTAATAATAGCGCGCCTCCTCTTAACAACTTGACACGGGCCGAACAGCGGGATATACTCTGCTTTGATATATCAATATTGAAATAGAATACTCTTGATATATAGCACTGTTGTGCTATATCACTTATTTGCATTGTAGCAAAAGCTGACCCGGCTCGCAAGAGCAGCGGCTTGTTGTCTTTTGTGTGAAAAGATAACTCAGGAGGATGCCCACATGAATCGTACCAGCCGATGGCCGCTGCTGATCTTTCTGTTTCTGCTTGCCGCTTGCGGTTCAGGGACGCCTGCCGGGTCTGTGGCGGCGCTCAGCCCAACGCCAACGCCGACGCCGGGCATCACGCCGACGCCAACCATTCCCACCGTCGCCGCGCGCCTGGTGCATTTCATGACCTCGGACCATGTTCGGCTTGCCGGCCTGCTCTATGGGCGGGGCAAAACGGCAATCATCTGCTCGCACGAGTTGTTCACCACGAAGGCTATCTGGCGCGACAGCGGCATGCCACAGCGCCTGGCCCAGCTTGGGTATCTGGCGCTGGCCTATGACTTTCGCGGCTATGGCGATTCGTTGGGGGTGAGCGATCTGAGCGTTCTGGATGTGGACCTGCGCGCGGCGGTAGGGTTTGCGCGTCAGCAAGGAGCGACGAAGATCGTCCTGATGGGTTCGAGCATGGGCGGATCAGCTTCGCTCAAAGTGGCCGCCACCGAGCCAGTCACCGCCCTGATTACCCTCTCTGCTCCGCAGCAGTGGTCGCCTTTCCCGCTCAGCGATAGCGATGTGCAGGCGATCAGCGCCCCTAAACTTTTTGTGAACAGCGAGTACGACGATTACGCTGACCAGACCACCCACATGTATACGATTGCCACAGAGCCAAAGCAGCTTCGGATGTATCCTGGAGTGGCGCATGGGACCGCCATTTTCGGGACGGAAAATGGCGCCAGCCTGATCCAACTGCTTCTGAACTTTATCGCGCGCTACGCGCCCGCCAGCTAGCCGAAATACCCTCTTGTTGGAAAGCTCAGTTCCTTATATACTATGGACGCCGTCTCTGTATTATGAAGGGGAGGTTTTTTTACATGAAATTTCGAGATTCCTGGCGTCCTCTCTCGGTCATGCTGTTGATTGGCCTGGCTGCTGGTATTGCCAATGTCCTGCTGTTCATCTTTGTGATGAATCCGCTGACAGAGGGAGGAAAAGAGGATGAGGTAGCCGTCAGCACCTATGTCCTCAATTTGTTTGTCGGGTGGGTCTTTTTTTCCGCCTGGTTTTTAGCCAGGGCCGATGATGAGTTGAAAAAGGTGGAGGAGGCGGTCCATAAAGGCGATAAGGAAACCTTTCTAGTCGAGGCTCCCAAGCAGATTGCCCTGAGTATTCGCATCCTCTATTTTGCGATCTCGGCGCTTGTGCTCTTGTCGTTCCACTTATTTCACATGGGAAACTCGCTGGTCACGATTGAGACGCAGTTCGGTATGGGATTTCTGGTCATTACTACAGCCCTCTTCCTGTGGGATCTGGATGAACCCATCGGCGGGGCTGTCGGTGTCACAGATGCGCCAGAGGAATGGCTGCAAGAACTGCGTGAGCGAAAAGCATTGATGAGGGGCGCGCCTGCAAGCCAGAAGACAGCAGAATCTGTCGAGGCCAAGAGACACGGATAATATCGTATCCCGCTGAACGCCGTCTCGGCGGCAGTACACGCGAGGTTTTCAGGAGGTGGCGCGTGCCTGGGCGATCTGCGTTCGCGCGGCAGGCGCTACCTCGGCGGCGAAACGCTCCAACTGGCGCAGGCGGTCATCGGCGGGCCAATAGATGAAGGTGTCCATCCCGACCTCAACGGCCAGGCGCGTGAGTTCGTCAACCCAATAGTCTACAGGGCCAGTGAGGAACCCTTGCCTGGGGCCATCGGTGATAAGGCCCATGATGTTGTAGAGTCGGCGAACCGCCTGGGGCTGGCGGCCAGCGGACAGGGCGGCGTCGGTGATGCGCTGCTGCATCTCTGGCAGGCGTTCCGGTGGGGCGTAGGAGCTGCTGGGAAGCCAGCCATCAGCCAGGCGTCCCGTCAGCCCCAGCCCACGCGGGCCATAGACGCCCAGCCAGAGACCGATGGGATGCGCCGGGCGTGGACCAGGGCGCGCGCCTTTGATGGTATAGTGCCTGCCCGCGAAGCGCAGGCCAGGGCTGCCGCTCCAGAAACCCTTGATGATCTGCGCGGCCTCTTCCAAAGCCTCGATGGACTCGCCTTTGCTGCGGCCTGGCCCTCCCATCGCTTCTATGCCAGCCAGAAACGCGCCCGCGCCCAGGCCAAGCTCCACGCGCCCGCCGCTGAGGACATCCAGCGTTGCCGCCGCCTTCGCCAGCATAGCGGGAGGGCGCAGAGGCAGATTAGCGACATTGGGGAAGATATGTACTCGCTCCGTGGCCTGGAGGAGCGTGGCGATCAAGGTCCAGGTGTCCAGAAAGCCCGTGTTGTAGGGGTGGTCCTGAATGCCGATGTATTCCAACCCCGCTTGCTCAATCGCGCGAGTCAGCAGCAAGGGCCAGCCTGGATCGTTCGCGGTAGGATCGACGTTCCCGCCAAAACGCACCTCTTGATGGAAATCGCTCACGGGTGCTCCGCCTTTCTCGTTGCCAGATCGCTCTGATGAAGTATTTATTGCGCCTGCCAGACGTGTACTGTTTGATCGGCGCTGCCGGAGGCGACACAGGCGCCATCAGGAGACCATCCAACCACCAGCACCTTCTGCGTGTGTTCACGGTAGGTGAACAGGAGCATGTTGGAGATGGCGGCTCGCATGGTGACACGTCCGTCTTCGCTGCCGCTGGCAAGCATTTTCCCGTCGGGCGACCAGGCGGTGGCGCGGGCGGGGGCGTCGGGATTGTGAGGGGACATAAAGACATTGCCGCCGCTGGCAGCATCCCAATTCTGTACCGTCTGATCGCGGCCCACAGTAGTAATACGCTTCCGATCAGCCGACCACAATATGATCTCCACGATGGCGTGGTGGCCTTTGTAGATCAGCGGCTTTCGCTGGGAAGTCGGCTTCCAGAGGTGAACGGTCTGATCGGCGCCTGCTGAAGCCAGGTAGGTTCCATCGAGTGACCAGGCAAGAGCCGTAATAGCGCGCGTGTGCCCGCGATAGGTGTGGAGGGTTTGCCCGCTCACCGCATCCCACACCTGCACCAGGCCATCATCACTTCCAGATGCCAGATGCTTTTTATCGAGCGACCAGGAGACGGCTGTGACCCTTGAGGTGTGTCCCTGATATTTCACGATGCGGCTGCCGGTTGCTATGTCCCACACCTGGACGGTGGCGTCCCAGGAGCCGGAGGCCAGATGTTTTCCCTTGGGCGACCAGGCCAGCGATGTCACTGTGTTGGTATGCCCGCGATAGATGAGCAGGGTTGTCCCTGGCGCAGGTTTGACCTCCGGCGGAGGGTGCAGCGCGGCTGATGCCCTGGATTCCTGGGGCGCGGGCGTGGTGGGAGGAGTGGGTGAACGCGGCTTCCTTGCGGGCGCTGCTGGAGCGGATTGGTCGGATGCGGCACTCGCTGCATCATCAGAGGGGGCAGGGTTTCGATACAGAGGAAGCAGGTTTGGCGTCACTTTGGGCTGCGTGCTTGAAAAAGAGGGGCGCTTGATTAAACGGCGCGGCCTATCTTGCAGGATAGCCCGCTCCAGGGCGCTTGAGAACTCCTGGACAGAAGGAAAGCGGTCCTGCGGATTTTTTGCCAGAGAGCGTAGAACGACCTGCTCGATAGCTTCGGTGAGATGAGGCGCTCTGGCACGCAGCGAAGGCGGAGGTCGCTTCAAGTGCTGAGCTACAATATCACTCACTGTGCCGAGAAAGGGCCACGTGCCGCTCAGCCATTCATAAATGACGATGCCCAAGGAGTATTGGTCGCTTGGCGGGCAAGGTCTGCCGTCAATCTGTTCAGGGGCCATGTAGGCTACAGTGCCTGCTACCGCAGAGCGCGGCTGGGTGTGTGAGCGTTGGATGGCTACGGCCAGCCCAAAATCGCTGAGCAGCACCTCTTGATGTCGTCCGAGCAGAAGATTTCCTGGCTTGATGTCGCGGTGAATCAACTGCTGCTGATGCGCGTAGCGCAAGGCGGCGGCGACATGTTTGACATAATCCAACACCATTTCAGGCGGGAGTTGCTCACCTGCGGGGTGGCGATCTCTGAGGGTGCCGTTGGGGGCATAATCCATGACCAAAAAAGGGGTACCTTGCTCAATACTGCCTTCCAAGATACGGACAATATGAGGATGGATGAGCCGGGCCATGACTTGCGCCTCGCTGAGAAAGGCATGTCGGTCCTGCTCGGTGAGGAAGACGGGAAAGATTTTGATGGCTGCTTCGGTCTTCAGATAGTGGTGCTGGCCCAGGTAGACCTTGGCGTAGCCGCCTTCTCCGAGGAGGCGAAGCAGATGATAATTGCCAAGCTGCTGCCCCACGTAGTCGAGCATGACCGGCCCCCTCATCCAAAAGTCCTGGTACGCCAGGGGCGTGCGATGCAGGTAGCAAGAACGCAGTATTTAAGCTGAACCAGTATTATCATAACCAGCCTATTTCTTAACTACATGGACGATACGACCAGTATTATACTCTTTATTGCCTGGAAATGGAACGGTTGGTGTCAGAGTCTTCCAAACGCAAGGGATTATATACAAGAGGAGTGAACGTAGCAAGTGTTAGAGTGCAGCGTTCTATCCCGCTATCGGGGTCTTGTGGGGGCGCTGTTAAAACACTGTTAAAATCTGGCACAAAAGTTGCCACACCATCCCCAGCCCGAACGGCTGTTCTGCCGGGTTGCTGATACTCCAGGTCGTTGGAAAAGGTGGTTCTTGCTGGACAGGCGCTTCTGCCAATGGCCTGGAGGACTGGCTCTGAGAAGATAGGCGCACAGGTTGACGCGCCGGAAGAAAGTAGTTTAACAGAAAAGGAGGTATGAAAACCGAGAGTCTCTTCTCAAGAATGACCCTTTACATGCTGATAAGTGATCTACCAGATAAAACACTATACCAATTTCTAGAATCAAGGAGAAAAATATGAGCAGCTTTTGCAACTTCCACCCCAAAAAGAAAAGACATAAGAAACATCGCGTCCACCACAGCAGCAGCAGTAGCAGCAGCAGCAGCAGCAGCAAGAAATCCAGGAACAAGAAGAAGCACCGCTGGTAAGCTTCTGTAACACCGTTCTGCGAGAAACAGGGAGTGATAGCACTGCCGAATGGCTTGCTATCACTCCTTGCCTGAAGGGATGGATGGATGGCTGGATTTCGGGTAACGCGCGGCAGGGCCGCTGCAAAGGCAGTGGCAGATCAATCACCTGTGGCTCCAGCGCCCGCGCTGTCGGTGTGGCAAATCTTCCGGCGCTTCTGGCCCTACACGCGGGGATACCGCCGCTGGTTCTTGCCCATCTTGCTTTTTGTGATCCTCGCCCCGGCCATAGAAACGGTTACTATCTGGATGTATAAGCTGCTGGTGGACGAGGTACTGCTGCCACGCGATCTGGAACTCTTTGGTTGGATAGCACTTGCTTATCTTAGCCTGCTCCTTCTGGACGGCCTGGTGAGTTTTTGCGATCAGTATCTTTCCACCTGGGTTGCGGAGCGTTTTTTGCTGTCACTGCGCACCAACTTCTTTCGCCATCTGCACACGCTGTCGCTCGATTTTTTCGAGCAGCGCCAACTCGGTGATATTCTTGCGCGGCTAACCAGTGATAGCTCAGCAGTGGAGGAGTTTGTCCTTTCAGGGATTGTCTCGATCCTTACCTACCTGTTCCAGATTATCTTCTTTATTGGGGCGCTGTTCTATCTCCAATGGGAGCTTGCGCTGATTACGCTGTGTGTCGCGCCGCTGTTCTGGCTTGCTGCCCGCTATTTCTCGCGCAAGATTAAGCGCGTCTCGCGCGAGCAGCGGCGTTTGAGTGGATCGATCAGTGCTGTTGCTGAGGAGAGCCTTTCCAATGCTCAGCTTGTCCAGGCATACAATCGCCAGGACGAGGAGGTTGATCGCTTCTATCAAGGGAACCTGGGCCGTGTAGCTGTGCAGATGGCCTCGACCCGCCTCAAAGCGGTCTATAGGCCGCTGGTTGATATTATCGAACTGGGCGGTGTGCTTGCCGTTGTGGGCCTGGGCACCTGGGAACTCACCAGAGGGCAGCTTTCCATTGGCGGTCTGCTTATCTTCATCGCCTACATCAGCCAGCTCTACAGCCCTATTCGCAGCCTTACCAGCCAGGCCAACTCTTTCTCTTCCGCTTCGGCCAGCGCCGAGCGAATCATCGAGTTCCTTGACCAGAAGCCTGGAGTGACAGAGCGCCCGGACCCGACGCCGCTGGAACGAGCGGAAGGGACTATCAGGTTCGATGGGGTGTCATTTCGCTATCCAGGGACGGAGTATGAGGCGGTTTCAGAGATCTCGTTGCAGATCAAGCCAGGGGAGATTCTGGCGCTTGTGGGGCCGAGCGGCGCGGGCAAATCAACGCTGACTAAGCTGCTGCTGCGCTTCTATGATCCAGCGACGGGCCATATCCTGCTCGATAGTCATGATCTGTGTGACCTGAGTCTGCACGCGCTGCGTGAGAACGTTGCCGTTCTTCTTCAGGAGACGCTGGTCTTCGATGGCACGATTCGGGAAAATATTGCCTATGGGCGACCAGGGGCGACAGATGAGGAGATTGTCAGCGCGGCGCAGGCAGCCGACGCGCATGAGTTTATCACCGCTCTGCCGGATGGGTACAACACCATCGTGGGGCAGAAGGGCCGCCGCCTTTCCGGGGGGCAGCGCCAGCGGATCGCTATTGCTCGCGCGCTGATACGGAATGCTCCCATTCTGCTGCTGGATGAGCCGACCACTGGCCTGGATGTCGAGTCGGGGCAGCATATTCTGGAACTGCTCCGGCGCTTGATGAGCGGAAGGACGACGATCATAATTTCCCATCAGCTTATGATGGTGCGTGATGCGAGCGCGATTGTGGTGCTGGATCATGGGCGCATCATCGAACGGGGTACCCATCAAGAACTGCTAGAGCAAGACGGCGCTTACGCGAAACTCTATAAACTCCATCACGCTGATACGTCAATTTCGCTGGTTAGCAGCATCTGAGTGAGAGTCTTATGAGGGATACAATGCTTCTACAAGAGCAGCAGGAAGCGCCAGCGGCGCCGGTGGCTTCCCTAAGAGACAAAAGCAGCGATGACAGGCATGACGCTGGCGAGGACATCCCGCCACTGGCAGCGGGGACGCTCCTTGCGCCTGGCTACAGCGTTGTTGACCATCTCCGTCGCACGCGCACCTACGATATTTACGATGTGTGGAGCCACGAGCGGCATTGTAGCTGTGTCGCCAAGGCGCTGAGGGCGGATTGCCTGGACGACCTGGATGATCGGCGCAGGCTTCGCCGCGAAGGGCGGCTCCTCCAGCGGTTCTGCCATCCGCATCTGGTTCGCGCATATGAGGTGATTGAAGCCCCACATCCCATGATGATTCTGGAGACGCTGACAGGGGACACGCTTGAGGCGCTGCTGGATGAGAGGCGGCGTCGGCTCCCACTTTCGGATGTGGTGTACCTGGGCCTGCATCTCTGTTCGGCGGTGCGTTATCTTCACTTGCACCGGCTGCTGCATCTGGACCTGAAACCTTCCAATATCATCTCTACCTGTGGAGTGGCGAAAGTGCTTGATCTGAGCCTTGCTCGCCCGCCTGGACGGGGACACCGGGGCGCGGGGACACGTATCTACATGGCCCCGGAGCAGGCGCGTGGCGATCTGGTGAGCGCGGCCACTGATGTATGGGGGATAGGGGCGGTTCTTTTTGAGGCTGCCAGCGGCTTGCGCCCGTTTGCTGGCTATGACAAGCGCATGAAGTATCCCCAACTGGAGCGCCGGGCGGTGTCAATTCGCTCGCATCGCCGTGTCCCGGCGCTGTTCGCACAGGCTGTTGATGGCTGTCTTGAGCCTGATCCTGCGCGTCGTCCCGCCGTTGATGAACTCTCTGACATGTTGCAGCGGCTGGTGTTATGAATTGGCTACAGAGAGGGCAATCGCCGAAGGATGATCGGGGTCGTGGTAGACCGACAAGACGGCTCAGCATGGTCATGAGGCTGCTCCCGTGTTATTTTAGGCAGAAGGGTAAGACCGCGCCTGCACACTCCCCAGGCGCGGTCTTTAGCCGTCGGCTAGCGACCCTGGAACTGCGCCTGCCGCTTTTCGACATAAGCGGCAATGCCTTCTTTGGCGTCTTCGCTCTGGAAGAGGAGCTGCTGCAACTCTCGCTCAATCGCCAGCGCCTCGGAGAAGGCGACTTCCGACCCTGACTGGACCGAACGCTTGATGCGCCCGACGGCTTTGGCGGCTTTGTTGGGGGGGCAGAAGCCGCGCGCGAAGTCCATGACCCGATCCCAGTAGCCTTCCGACTCATAAATATAGTTGATCAGCCCCAACTCCTGGGCATCCTCGAAGCTGATGAGTTTGCCTTCGATCATCAGTTCGATGGCTTTGTTCTTGGGCAGCGCACGCGCCAGCCGCTGGGTGCCGCCGGTGCCGGGCAGCACGCCCAGATTGACTTCCGGCAAGCCAACTTTGCCGCCGCCCCGCCGCGCAATGCGAATGTCGCAGGCCAGAGCGATCTCCAGGCCGCCGCCAACAGTGTGCCCGTTGAGCGCCGCGATGACCAGCTTGGGCGTCTGCTCCAGGCGCGTCAGCGTCTCGTTGGCGTGCAGGCAGAAATAATACTTGAAAGTCGGCGTGACCGCGTTGAGCATGCTGATCTCCGCGCCCGCGCTGAAGAACTTCTCGCCAGAGCCGCGCACCAGCAAGACATGTACGCTTTCATCGAAACGAGCCTGCAAGATGGCCGCGTCAAGTTGACTCATCATCTCGAAGCTGTAGGTGTTGGCCGGGGGATTGGTAAGCTCGATGACGCCAATGCCTTCGGTGGCGGTATAGTTGACCAGGGTTCGTTCTGCGGTTGTACTCATGGTTCCCTTTCCTTTTCCTTTCAACAAGAGGAGCGACGCTGCTGCTATGTATGGTACTTACTGTGCCAGGAGCGCCTCCAGCGCGCGGCGCGTATATGATTTTACCATCCGGCGGCGCAGGGCAATCGTGCCAGGGGTGTTGTCCATCGGATGGGCCAGGCGATAGGCGCTTTCTGCGGCGCTTTCGATCAGTTCCGGCGTCCATCGCTGCCCGCGCAGCATCGTTTCGACCTCTGGCAGGGGTAATGGTTGGGTCGCCACCGCCTGAAGCACCACGCGCACGTCGGCGCAGGTATCGCCGTCGAAACGAGCAGCGGCGGCCACGCTAGCAATGGGGAAGTCGAACGAGCCGCGCACGCGATACTTTTCGTAGACTGAGCGCCAGCCCGCGCTTGAGGCTGGCAGGTAAATATCGGTCAGTACTTCGCCGTCGTGCAGGCGTACCGGGTGAATGCCATCATCGTGATACAGTTCGGCAATGGGCCTGATGCGATCACCCGCCCTCGAGGCGATGCGCACGGTTGCCCCAAAGGCCATGAGCGCGGGCGCGGTGTCGCAGGACGAGACGGCATAGCAGCCTTCGCCGTTGGGCGCGACGCGGCAAATCTCCGAGCCTTTCTTCAGGCAGCCATCGCGGGCCTTGCGCCAGAACGCCGATTGGTTGTAATAGTTGCAGCGCGTGTCCAGGCAGAGGTTGCCGCCAATCGTGCCCATCTGGCGAAGCTGCGGCGTGGAAATGCTATCCGCTGCTTGGGCCAGCGCCGCATAATGCTGCTGAACCAGCGGCGAACGCGCCACTTCGGTGAGCGTGACGCCCGCGCCGATGCGCAGGCCATGCTCAGGATGGTAAGTGATGCCGCGCAGGGCAGAGACGGCCCGCAAGCCGACGACGACTTGCGGCGTGAAGATGCGGTGCTTCATGTTGGGCAGCACATCCGTTCCCCCGGCCATCAACATGGCGCGGGCCTCCGGGTCTTTATCAATGCCGCCCTCAAACTCGCTCAGCCAGCCCAGCGCCTCTTCTACCGTTCGCGCCGAGCGATATGCAAACCTGGGTAGTCGCATCATCGCGGCATCACCCCCTTCTTTAATTGCAATCGTAGTTTTTAGAATGAACCCCCGCGTGTACCGCCGCCGTCCCTGGCGGCGCAACGCTGCGCAAACGCGAACGTTGCTCACTGAAGCGTCGCGTTCGCTCAGGCGTTCGGTTGGCCGCCGAGACGGCGGCGGTACGAGTTACACTGGCACAGCAGGCGCTTTCGGCTGTGGGCGCGGGCTGCTGGCTTTCTGGCGCTGCTGCGCCTTCAGGGCTTGGGCGATCTTGTCGGGCGTGATCGGCGTGCTGTCCACGCGCGCGCCGATGGCGTCATAGACGGCGTTGGCAATCGCCGGAATGATCGGGTTGAGCGGCCCTTCACCGGCCTCTTTCGCGCCATACGGGCCTTCCAGGTCGTGCGTTTCGACGTGCATCGCCACGATTTCTGGCGTGTCGTAGATCGTCGGCAGCTTGTATTCCAGCAGCGATGGAATCTTGTGCAGCCCCTTGCGGAACACCTGCTCTTCCAGGACAGCTTCGCCAAAGCCCATATAGGCGCTGCCCTCGATCTGCCCCTCAACCAGCGTGGGATTGAGCGCCCGCCCACAGTCGTGCGCGACCCACAGCTTTTCGACCTTGATGTCGTAGGTCTCCGGGTCTACCTGCACCTCGGCCACGCAGGCGGTATAGCTGTAAGCTGGCGAGATGCCCACGCCCGAACCCTTGAACTGGCCGCCGAGCTTGGGCGGCTTGTACGAGCCAACGGCGCTGAGCGTGCCGTGTACTGATTCGGCTTTCTCCGCCGCTTCGGCGAAGGAGACGCGCTTTTCAGGGTCGTCGGTACAGAAGATAGCGCGGTCAGCGGCGGTCAGGCGCTCAGCCGGAACGTGCAGCAGTTCGCTGGCGGCCTCCAGCAGCCAGGCGCGCAGCTTCAACGCTCCCTCGCGCGCGGCGTTGCCCGCCATGAAGGTGACGCGCGACGAGTAGCTGCCCAGGTCTACTGGCGTCAGATCGGTGTCGCCGGTATAGACGCGAATGTCGGAAAGTTCGACGCCAAGCTCTTCAGCGACGACGGTTGCCAACATGGTATCGGACCCCTGGCCGATGTCGGAGGAGCCGCACAGGACGGCCACGCCGCCGCCGCGATCAATGGTGACGATCACGCCGGAGTGCGGCATATCGTTCCAGTAGATGGCTTTGCCCGCGCCCGTCACATAGGAACTGATAGCGACACCTAGCCCGCGCCCCGGCGGCAGACGATGGCGGCGCGCCTTCCAGTCCGAGGCCGCGACAACTTTGTCCACACATTCGACCAGCCCGCAGCTTGTGACGCGCAGGCCGTTGACTGTTGCGGAGTACGGCTCGATAGCGATCTGCTGGCGATAGGCCGCTGGATCGAGGCCAAGCTGCTCAGCGATCTTATCAAGCTGGCACTCGAAGGCGTAGCGTGGCTGGGTCGAGCCGTGTCCGCGCTTGGGGCCGCAGGCGGGCTTGTTGGTATAGAGGCGCATGCCGTCGAACTTGTAACGCGGAATCTTGTAGGTGACGGTGAGCAATGCGCCGGTATAATAGACGGTGGCGAGGCCATAGCTGGCATACGCGCCGCCATCCAAAAACGTTTGCAGATGGACGGCGGTAATCGTGCCGTCCTGCTTGACACCCGTCTTCAGAATCATCTTGACGGGATGCCGCCCGCGATGGCAGTAAAAGACTTCTTCGCGGCTGAGCGTGAACTTGATGGGCCGCCCATGTCTCTTAGCGAAGAGGCAGGCCGCGAAGTCATGCGCGAACGGCTCGCACTTGCCGCCGAAGCCGCCACCAACCGGCGGCACAATCACACGCAGATGGCTGCGCGGTATCTCCAGAACCTTGGCGACTTCGCGGTGAACGTAGTGCGGCGTTTGCGTCGAGGTCCAGAGCGTGATCTTGCCGTCGGCGTTGCAATCGGCCACGCATGAGTGTTCTTCCATAGGCGCGTGTGTCGTCCCCTCGAAGAAGAACGTATCTTCGCGGACCAGATCAGCTTCCTCGAAGCCCTCTTGCACGCTGCCAAAGTCCAGGTGAACCTCTTTCATGACATTGCCGCGCTTCATCTCTTCGTGAATCTTGAGGTCTTCGTGGGCCAGCGCCTCTTCAATGGAGAGCACCGCCGGAAGTATCGTATAGTCAACTTCGATCAGGTCCAGCGCCTCTTCGGCGGTTTCTTCGTCTATCGCGCAGACAGCCGCAACCGGCTCGCCCACGTAGCGCACTCTCTCGATGGCGAAGGGGTACTCGTCCTGGGTGGTGGGCATGATGCCGAACAGGTTGGGCAGATCATGCCCGGTGATGACATCGAGGACGCCAGGCAGGGCACGCGCCCGCGAGGTATCCAACCGCGTAATCAGCGCGTGCGGGTGGGGGCTGCGCAGAATGCGCCCCGAGGCCATGCGCGGGAGCTTCATATCGTCGGCGTAGCGCGCCGCCCCGGTCACTTTCGCGTAGCTATCAATCTTGGGAAGCGATTTGCCAATCATCGGAAACTCCCTACTCGTGCGGAGCCTGAACGGTCCCCTCGACGGCTGCGCCAACAGGCGCGGCCTCTTCGGCTGCTTTACTTTGCTCACCCTTCAGATAACGCTCGAACCAATCCAGCGTCAGTTTCCACTGGAAGTAGCGATGGAGCGGCGCGGCGCTCGCGGCAATGATATGGCTGGCGCCGGGGAAGCGAATGAGTTCCACCGTTTGACGCCGTACCCGCAGCGCGCTGAGCATCTGCTCGCCCTGCTCGATGGGGCAGCGATAATCGTTTTCCGCCTGAAGCAGCAGCAGCGGCGTGGCGATATTCGCCACGTAGGTGATGGGCGAATGCTCGCGGTAGAGCCGCCAGCTTTCTTCGCTGGCCCAGAAGTCGCCAAACTTCGGCGGGAACCAGAGCGCGCCGATGTCGCTGACGCCGTAAAAGCTGGTCAGGTTGGAAATCCCATTGACCGAGACGGCAGCGGCAAAGCGTGTCGTATGCCCCACGATCCAGTTTGTCATGTAGCCGCCGTAAGAGATGCCGGTGACGCCCAGCCGCGCCGGGTCTACTTCGCCCCCGGCCAGTACAGCATCAACGCCCGCCATCAGA
The DNA here is from genome assembly GCA_036557285.1 of Ktedonobacterales bacterium. Lineage (NCBI taxonomy): Bacteria > Bacillati > Chloroflexota > Ktedonobacteria > Ktedonobacterales > Ktedonobacterales bacterium. Next base: position 160,086 of record DATBHW010000076.1, on the reverse strand, counting down.
TCGAGATAATCTTTTTTGCCCCAATCGGCGGCGCGGGCGAACTGCACGCCATAGCCATTGCTGCCACGCGGATTGAGATAGAGCGAGGCGTAGCCTGCTCCGGCAAGCGCCTGCGCCTGGAAGAAAAAGCTGTGGCCCCAGGAGCCATTCGGCCCGCCGTGAACGTGCAGAATCAGCGGATAGGGGCGTCGGCGCTCCGCGTCATTCGGTTTGTAGAGCCAGCCTTCGATCTCCCAGTCGTCGGGGCCGGTGAAGCTGATGCGCTCCGGCGCAGCCAGTGTGACCTCTTCCAGCAGGGCGCGGTTGGTTTCGGTGATGAACCGCAGCGAACCGCCGCTGGCAGGCACGACGCAGACCTCGTAGGGCTGGGTAGCTGTGGCGGCAAGACAGACGAGCGTTTTACCGTCAGCCGCGCAGGATACCCTTGCCACATCCACCGCGTCGTTTGAGACGCGCCGCGTTTCTCCCGACTCCAGCGAAAGAGCGAAGATGACGCTGCTGCCCTGATCGCCGACAGTAAAATAGAGGCTTTTTCCATCGGGCGCCCAGGCGGGAGCCGCTGGATCAGGAAACAGGTAGTCTGGCTGAATCCCGCCCCAGCCCCGGTCTAGTGACGCGGTGAGATTGCGCTGATCGCCGCCCGCCCGCGAGACAATCCAGACCTGGGTGTCATAGTAGGGGTGTCTGGTCATGTCGAGGTCGGCATAAAAGGCGAGCGTCTGCCCGTTGGGCGACCAGGCGGGGAAGGAGGCGCTCAGGCTGCCATCGGTGAGGCGCTTCAGTTCGCCGCTCTCTACGTCTACTGTCCAGATGTCGGCGGCGAACGTATGCTCGGCGTCTTTCTGGCGATTGGCGACAAAAGCGATCAGCGCGCCGTCGGGCGACCAGACCGCCTGTCCATCATCGTAATTTCCGGTTGTCAACTGGCGCGGCTCGGCTCCTGGCTCGTCTACCGCGATGAGGAACAGGTGGCTGCGCCGATCCAGGAAGCCGCGCCCATCAAAGCGCGTCTGGAGCGCGCGCTGGAGGCGCAGGCGTGGCGCACTCTTTTCCAGATCGGCGTGTGCTTTGAGCCAGTCCACTTCCTGGGGGATTTGCTGCTCGTCGGTTTCCGGGCCGGAACTATAGCAGAGGCGCTTGCCATCGGGGGACCAGACCGGCGAGGTCGCGCCATCGGGCGCGGTGGTCAGGCGGCGGGCTTCGCCCCCGCTTACGTCCATCACGAAAATCTGTGGTTTGCTTTCGTGGCGGGCGGAGACGAAGGCCAGGCGCTTGCCGTCGGGCGACCAGGCTGGCTGCATGTCCTGGGTTTCGCCGCTGGTGAACTGGCGTGTCTGGCCGTCCGGCAATGCCGCCAGCCAGATAGCCGAATGGAGCGTATTGTGCGTCTCATCGTAGCCGCCCACTACGTAGGCAACGCTGGCCCCGTCGGGCGAGACCTGCGGCTCGCTTACCAGCTTGAGCGACCAGAAATCCTCCAGGGTGAGCGGGCGTTTTGCCATGTCTCTGTTATCCTCCTGCCTGTGCGGCTGCTGCCTCTATGGTTGGCGACTCGCGCATGCGCTCAGCGGCCAACTCTACTGCTTCAATAATTTTAGTATACCCCGTACAGCGGCAGAGATTTCCGGCCAGCGCCGCTTTGATCTCATCGCGGGTTGGGCTGGTGTTGTGATCGAGCAGGGCCGCGCCGCTCATCAGGAAGCCGGGCGTGCAGTAGCCACACTGCGCCGCGCCGCGCTCTGCGAACGTCTGCTGCAAGGGGTGCAGGCGGTTTTCGCGCGCCAGACCTTCAACCGTCGTAATCTCTTCGCCCTGCGCCTCAACCGCCAGCATCAGGCACGAGAGGACCGGCGCGCCATTGACCAGCACGGTGCAAGCCCCGCAGTGTCCAAGTTCGCAGCCATGCTTGGTTCCAGTCAGGTCAAGCTCCTCGCGCAGCGCCTCCAGCAAGGTCTTCAGCGGAGACACTGCTACTTGTGACGTTTCCCCGTTGACACGAAACGTCATTAACTGCTTTTCCACGACAAGCCCTCTTTCGTAGTGTAACCTATCTGTTCGGTTGGCCTCGTCTGCGTAAAACTCTATCAACTGCCTGCTTTACTACGAAGATCAACGACGCGCCGGGCTTTGAGTTCAAAGCGGGGCAGCGTGCCGGATGGCACAGCGCGTACCGGCACGCGCAGGCTCAGCCCCTGACGCAGCGCCATCTCCACCCGCGATACAATCTCTTCCGGGCATTCCAGGTCCAGCGCAATCTCATCAAGTTCGTCGGCTTTGGTGACAGTGATACGAAACTCTTCTACTTCAGGGAAACCGCGCAGCACATCTTCGATGCTGGCTGGATAGACATTCACGCCGCGCACAATCAGCATACCATCTAACCGCCCCAGCACGCCGCCGGGTAAGGTCAGATAAGCGCAGCCGCATGCGCACGTTGTTGGGCCGCGCTGCACCAGATCGCCGGTGCGATAGCGAATGGCGGGCGTACCCCAGCGGCCTAGATTCGTCAGCACCAGTTCGCCGCGTTCTCCCTCGGCAACTGGCTGGCCTGTCAGCGGGTCCATAATCTCGGCAATAAACTCGGCCTCATTCACATGAACAGCATCCTGATTCAGACAGGTGAACCCATACGCGCCCATCTCTGTCATGCCCAGGTGATCGTAGGTGCGCGCGCCCCAGGCCGTTTCGATGCGCCGTCGCGTGTTTGGAATTGACGCGCCCGGCTCCCCCGCGTGAATCGTCAGGCGCACATCGGAGCCAGCAATATCAATGCCCTCGGCCTGGGCCACTTCCGCCAGGTGCAGGGCGTATGTTGGCGTGCAGACCAGGACGGTTGCCTTCGTCGCCAGCATGGTCTGGAGGCGCTGTACAGAGGTCTGGCCGCCGCCCGGCACGATCAGCGCGCCCACGCGCTTCGCGCCCTCATACGCCGACCAGAAGCCAATAAAGGGGCCAAATGAAAAGGCCAGGAAGAGAATATCTTCATCGGTGACGCCTGCCGCCTGATAAATCACGCTCCAGCAGTCGGCCCACCAGTCCCAGCTTGCGGGCGTGTCCAGAATCTTGAGCGGCTGGCCGGTGGTCCCGGAGGTTTGATGCAGCCGCAAATAGCTGCGCAGGGGATAGGTGAGGTTTGTGCCATACACCGGATGCTCAAGCTGATCGGCGATCAGTTCGCCCTTGGTCGTGAAGGGCAGTTGTCGAAAAGCTGCCTCATCACGAATGCTCTGGGGGTAGAGGCCAGCGAACTTGCGCTGATAGAAGCCATTGCTTGCCAGGATGTGCTGCAAACCAGCCTGCACGCGCTCAAGCTGGTGGGCCGCTATGGCCTCGCGGCTGGCCGTCTGAAGGGCAGCTTGCAGGGTCTGAGTCTCGGTCAGCGGCGCTGCTGGTCTAGGGTGCATAGCTGGTAGCTCCTTTGACGAGTAATGAGAAACGCTATCTGGCTCCTAACGATTGAGAGATGGCCTCCGCTTCCGCGCGCAACTGCTGCCGGGCGCGCTGCAACGCCTCCCCGCCAAAGTGCGAGGCGAAGCCTACTACCCAGAGCAAAGCCACCAGCATGCTGCCTGGGCCATAGATCGGCGCGGCTACGGCGTTGATACCCGTCAGGTATTCCTCGTGGTCTTCGCCAATGCCGGTACGAGCCGTCTCCTCTACAGCCGCCAAAAACTGGTCGGGATCGGTAATCGAGCGCGCCGTAAATGCGGGCAGCGAATGCGCGCGCAAAAACGCCGAGCGTTTTGCCACCGGCCAGGCCGCCAGCGCCACGCGAGCGGTTGCCCCCGCCAGCAGTGGTATGCGCCCGCCGCGTCGGGCAGAGATACGCAGCGACGGATGCTCGCTCTCATTCTCAATACATTCCAGAATGTGGATACGGTCTTCTTCGACCCGTCCCAAAAAAACGGTCTGGCCGATATTGGCGGCCAGACGGCGCATCACCGGCAAGGCGAAGCGCCGCAGGTCAGGGCGCTGTCCACTCGCTTGCGCCAGGTCGAAGATGCGCGGTCCCAGGATATAGCGGCGGTCTTCGGACTGTTCAACGACCCGATTGCTCTCTAGCGTTTTGAGCAGGCCGTGTACACTGCTTTTGCTCATCCCCAGCGTGCGAGCCAGATCTGAAAGGGTCAAGCCCTCCTCGGAGACGCTGAGCAACTCAAGCAGGCGGAAGGCGCGCTCGACCATCGGCGCGGCGACAGTGGAGGCTGCCGCGTCGGGCTGCTGCGTCTCGTACTGTTGTACGTCATGCTGAACATGCTGTTCTGCCATACGAACACTATACCTTGCTGTGGGCGCGCTGTCAAGCCCTAAAAAGCTCGCTGGCAGGTTTGAGGCGGTCTAAACCCACAACACAACAGGCCAGAGAAGAAATTATTTCTTCTCTGGCCTGTTGTGTTGTGGGGGTTCAAGAAGCTCCTGGCTTTGCGTTATCAAGCCTGGCTGTTGGGTACTTTTTCCAGGCGCGTCAGTTTGGCTTCAAGCGTCTTCCGGCCAAACGAGTTGGCAAAGTCCACCTCCACCAGCTCGAAATCACCGACCATCCGGCTGCTTACGACCCTGCCCACGCCATACCGCTCGTGCCTGGCATAATCGCCGGGGAAAAACAGCGGCTCCGAGAAAGCTCCCTCGGTAGCAGGAAGCGCCTCTTCTGGCGGCATGGTGGCCGTCGAGAAGGAAGGAATGGGTGGCGCAAGCACTGCGGGCTGGGCGTGGACCGTCAGGGAAGCGTTCCCCATAGGCGGTGGCGGCGCCCAATGATCGAGGTCTATCAGCCCGTCCTGCGCTGGAACCAGCGTCGGCTCCTCTACCACCACAGTGCGCCGCCAGGGCTGTCCCCAGGAACGCGCCGCTCCTGGCTTTGGCTGGCTATCCTCCTCGTCGCTGTGCGCTGCCCACTCCTGGCGGAGTTCGGCGGCGCGGAGGATGATGCGATCCTGCAAGGCGGTTTCCTCTTCTGTGGGGGCTGCGCCAGACTCTCTATCCTCCGGTGGGATGTCCAGCAGGCGCAATCGGGCAAGCAGCGCCTCCAACGTGCGTTCGGGATCGCGGAAAAACTGGCTGCCACGAATGCGCGAGAAGCGCCACCCCAGGCGCTCAAGAATCGCCTGGCGCGTCATATCCTCAGCTAGCTGCTCTTGAGGACACCAGCGATCACCATCACACTCAAGCGCCAGGCGTTTGCCAGCGCCCTCCACTACCAGATCAATGTGATTTGTGCCAACCGGCCATTGAGACTTCACCCGGTATCCTGCCTGCGCCAGCATCTGCATTACGCGCTTCTTAAGCTCAGATTCGACAGGTTGCTCTGCATCGCTCGCCAGGCGCTGGCGCGTTTCCGCGTTCCTGGCATACTGGATAAGCCGACGCCGGATGTCATCTGGCTTCAGGTCAGTATCGGGGTCGAGGGAATACACTACCCAAAGCTGATCGCGCGCCCGGCTGGTCGCCACGTTAAAGCGTTTCTTAAAGAGCTTGCCTGGCCCATCCATGCGCACCGGCAGCGGCCCATCCTCTGCTGGTGTATCTACCATTGAAAGGAAGATCACATCGCGCTCATCACCCTGAAATTGGGCCGCGTTGCCGCACTGAATGCGGCGGCGGGTATACTCTCCTGGGGCAAGATGGCGCTGAAGGAGGGTATCTATGCGAATGGCTTGCTCTTCCCCGACCATAGAAATCACACCGAACGTGGCCCCGTCGTACTCTGGCTGTTCTGTGGCTGCCACCAACAAAGAGGCGATGGCGCGCGCCTCTTCGTCATTGACTTTATCACTGGAGACCGCCTGCTCCACCCGATAGGCCAGCACATGTGGGCGGCGTTTGATCTCGCTGGCGTCGCGCAGGGGTTTGATCTTGCCATCATAGGAAAGGCCATTACTAAAAGCGATGATCGGCGAGACGCAGCGGAAATGCTCGCGCAAGCAGACCGGCTTGAAAGTCGTCTGCGCCAGATCATAGATGGAACACTGGCCGTCGTAAAGCATCGCATTGGGGATACCAGCAAGATGCTCGTCAATCAACTGCTGGACCTCATCGAGCCGCTGCCCGACGGCTACCGGATTGACCTGCTCGTGATCGCCCACGACGATGACCTGACGGCTCATATAGACGGCGGCCAACGCCATGAGGTCTGCCTGGCTCGCTTCGTCAATGATGATGACATCGAAACGGTTGCGCTTGGGGTCGAAGTTTTCGACGACGCGGCTCAGCGGCATAATCCAGACGGGTACAGCACTCTGGCAGATTGGCATAAGCCTGCGCGCCTCGGCAAGCAGGCGCGGCGCACGCTTGCCCTTGCCTTTGCCTGCTTTTTGCATCAATTGTTTCCAGCCCTGAAGCGCCCGCTGTTGTTCTGGCGTGGTGCGTCGGACCTGCGCAGCCCAGGCTTTTTGCTCAACCAGCAGCGCGGTGGTCCGCTGCAAACTGCTGCTGAGTTGTGCGATGCGCGCCTGGAGTTCTTCGAGCGAGCGCTTCGCCCGGCGCTCCAGTTCATCATCAAGCTGTCTCCAGGTCCAGGCTTCAGCCGGATCGCCAGGCAACTCCGGCTCGCTGTGGATGCCGACGCGATTACGGATTGCTGAGGCCCAGGTCGGCGCGTTCGTCTCCAGCTTTGTCAAGAGTGTCTGGCGGCGCGCCAGCGCCTCGCGCCGTGTATGCAGATCGGCCAGGCGCTCAAACGCCTCCCGATAGGCCGACGTATCAAGCAGAGCGACAGCGGCCTGCGCCTGCCGGACGACCTCGGATTGAGCGGCGCTCCCGCCGAAGCGTTCCAGGCAGCGCCGAAGTTCCAGCAGTTGGGCCTCGCTATACGCTTGTGAGCGGCGATTGACCTCAGCGGCAAGAATGGCCGGGAGCCGTTCAAGCGCGGCCTCGCGCAAGCGCAGCAGGTCGCCATGCTCAACCAGATTGACCGGCATCTCGGCCAGAAAGGCATCGAGGTGAAAGCCCTGCTGAATCAGCGCCTCTTCCAGCGGCCCCCAAACAGTGGGGAACCAATCCAGACATTGGCGCAGCAGCGGGACATATTGATGGAAGGCTTTTTCGGGTTCGGCTCCAAGCGCCGCCGGGTCTGGCCCATCCAGCGGTGTCATCTGGCGCTGCCAGCGATCTATCAGGTCAGCGCGACCAGACTGGAGCCATACCAGTGCGCGCAGCGCCTCAAAATGCACCGGCAGTTCGGGTGGACGCCGCTTCACCTGGGTACACTCGACTACGATCTTCCAGTCGCGGTGGGTCATCAATTTGACGGAGCTGAGCTTCCCACCGGCTTTCAGGTGGCCCCAAAGATCATCGAGAACCTGCCCTATGCGGTCTGGCAGACAATCTGCCGGGACCATCGGCGTATATTCCAACACCAGCGGCTGCGCCTGCGCCGCCAGCATATAGACCTGCTCTATCTCGGTCAGCAGATCGTCCCAGGCGCGGCGGGCAGGACCACCGTCGCGGCCTGCTGTCAAGGCCGCCAGACGCCAGCGCGTCTCGTCGCGCAGCGGCTCAATCGCCTGAAGTAGTTGATGTTGGAGCGTTTCAAGCTCCTCTGGCGGCTGATCGGCGGGTGTCTCGTTCCAGAGTTCGCGCCGATGAGACACATCCTGCTGGCGCAAGCGTTCGCGTTCAGCGACAAAGCGCGCGAAATCGCTGGGCGGCAGAAGCTGCTGGGGATCAGGCAGCGCCAGCGCCAGTTCTTTTTCATCAGCGGCGCTGACGAGCGCATTCGAGCGATACAGTTCGGTCAGTTCGCCAGCCGTAAGCGGCAGCGCGGCGCCAGCCGTTACCGGCGCTGGAATCCAACCGGCCTGCGCTCGGCTTTCCCCAATCTGCCGGGCGGCCTGAGATGGCGTATACTCCTCTCCGTCCAGAAGAACGGGGCAGTATTCATCATAGCGCGCCGCTTTCAGGCGCTCGCGCGTCTCGCGCAGTTCGCGCAGCAGGTCGGCGCGCTGGCACAGGAGGGCGGCAGCTTCACGCTCCAGGGCTTCGGCATCGGAAAAGGCCAGCCGCTCCGTGATCTCATCAACGGCGTTTTCCATCTGCTTGCTCTCATCGTCAAGCACGCTGACACACAGTGCTTGCAGCGGCTCAACGACCTGATCGCGCAAGACCTTGAGGGCTTTGGCCGTGTGGCTGGTGACGAGGATGCTCTTGCCCTGTGCCAGCAGGTGTCCCACCATGTTCGCAATGGTATGAGTTTTTCCGGTGCCTGGCGGCCCCTGTACCAGCACCGCTCCATAGTGTTCCAGCCGCCTGGCAATATCAACCTGCTCGGCGTTCGCCGATTTGCTCAGCAGAACCTCATCATCTTCGCCATTGGGAGCCTCCAGCGCAGATACCACGGCAAGGTTCTCTGGTTCTTCCGGCCTCTGAGCATCTATGCCAACGATACTGGTCAGCGAGAAAGGCAGGTCTTCCTGCGTGGGTACATCCTCAAGGATCGCTTCAAGCGCGACGCCAAAGCCGAGTGTGCGGTGACGCAGGAACAGCACCGGGTCGCGGCTGATGGATGGGATATGCTCCACATCATCGGGAATGCTTTCGTCGGCAAAGCGCCCATAGGGTGAAAGCTGCGTGACCAACCGCCGCAGGAAGCTATCAGTCTCTTCGCCGCCGAGCGGATGCCAGCCCCCGCGCTCCAGGTCTTCGCGGCAGGAGGCAATGGCCTCCGCTTGAATATCGGACAGGGAGCGGAACAGGGCAGTGTACAATTCAGGAGGATACTCGGCCTCGGCCAGAGTAAACTCAGGAATGTCGGGATTGAAGCGCAGTTGCAGGCGCAGCAGCAAGACCGGGTGACGCACCTGCACACCGCTGCTGTGCGGCCAGGTCAGCAGCCCATCCCCCAGCAGCAGTTCCAGGCGCTCCGCCTCGCGCCCCAACTGCGCATGCAGCGTATAGAGCCGCTCAAAGATGGTCATCGCCCGCCGCGCAGGACGCTCCGCCTCGGCCCAGGCATCGCGCCCGGCCTTCCATCGCTCCAGCAGATGCTGCCGCTGTGGGTCAGCATCGAAGGGGAGCGAGCGGACCTCTCCATCAGGCTCAAGGGTGTCCTGCGGGTCAGCAATCGCTGGCTGGACTATTACCTTGCCATCCACCTGCCGCCAGCCAGGCAGGAGCCAGGGAAGAATCTCGGATGGCGGTTCAGGGGGATCGGTCAGGCGAGGCCGACTCACCTTCAGAATAAACTCGTCGGCAGCGCCTGCGCGCTCCCTGGTAGCGTCCTCCAGGCTTTCTGCATCGTTGTCATCTTGCATGCTGGCGGCAGCCATTCCCAAACCCCGGCGAACGCAGGGATGATCGGGCAAATCGTGCAGCCAGAGTACCCAGGGCTGGTTTGCAATCTCGCGTTGAATGGGATTGCGGAGTTGATGCAGGGCTTGAAGATAGCGGAATACTTGCATAAGTTTGGCGCGCGCCAGGTGGTGCGCCTCGGTCACACTTGCTTCAATCATCTTAACCTCATTTCTTAATAACCAGGCTGGTAGTCATTACAGAGGCCGAGAACTACAACGATTCGCTATACACAGGCAACGGCTATGATAGACCAGGCGATCTGGCAAGGGCAGGACACCACGCTTATAATGGGTGGGTGGTCAGTCATCTATTTCTTGTATCTTATCAGCATTTGGAGCAGATTGCAAGAAGAGAGAAATGAGGGCTGGCCCTTGACAGCACAGCATTTATCAGGTATATAGTTCTCAACTCAGAACGATATGTTCAACATAATGAACTCTTCACTCAAGAAGCGAGCGAGCAAAGCGCATGTATTCTATCCAGAGAGGCTCGCCAGGCTGGCTTGCCGGGTTAGCTTGCTCGCCCCCATATGAGGAATCCAGATGGAGCAGAAAGGAGGCTTATCCCAGAGATACAGTATCTGGTCGTTTGGCGCTTGTTTCCAACGTTGGAGCAATCAGCACGGTACGCGGCATGGAAACTATCCTTCAAGACAGAAGCCAACGATGTAAGTGGGCGCCTGCCCCGCCTCATTAGCGGCAGGCGGCCTGCGAGTCACGCTTCTTTTCTTCGACTGAGAGAGGCGTGTGAAAGGGGTATCCTATGGCATCCGATCAAGGTAGCGCGTCAGCCTCTTCATCCGGTGCGGGAACGACCAGCGCCAGCGCCGCAGCGATTATTGCGCGGCAGGATCGTATTCCCATCTGGGCGCTCTCTTACCTCTTCATCGGGATCATTGGCGTCGGCTTTCTCTTCACCTTCTACGACATCTTTGACATCACCGTTTCCTTCATCCAAACCTGCACGCAGATCGTCCCCAAATGTGTGCCTGGAGGGCCGCCGGGTTCTATTACCGCAGCCGATAAGCTCGGTCTGCCGGTCGAGTTGAATCTGGCGGGCTATGTCATTGGGGCGCTGATTTTGTCGCCCCTGGCTGACCGATTCGGCAGACGCGACATGCTCTTGTTTACCTTGCTCCTGACGGGTCTAGGCTCGCTGTATAACGCCTTTGTCACCGACTATACCAACTTTATCATCGCGCGTGTCATCACCGGCATTGGCATCGGCGCCGACCTGGCAATCGTCAATACCTATATCAACGAGGTGGCTCCCAGGGGCAGTCGCGCCAGATATACGTCGCTCATCTTTATCATGTCCGCGTTGGGCGCCTTCGTTGGCATCTGGTTGGGTCTCTGGCTCACCACCCCGCCGGGCGATTTCCCCGCTGGTCTGCCCTTTGCTCAGGCTCCTGAGTTTATGGGCAACGGGTGGCGCTATATGTATGGCATCGGGGCGGCCCTGGCGCTCATCGGCATCTTGCTGCGCTTCCAGTTGCCTGAGTCGCCGCGCTGGCTGATTTCGCGCGGACGGGTAGACCAGGCCGATAAGATCGTCAGCGGGATGGAGGAGCGCGCCCGCCAGCGCGTGTCCGACTTGCCCGCGCCTGCTGGTGAACTTCCAGTGCAGGCGGGTCCGACCAAGGTTCCCTATACCGAAATCTTCACCAACCCCCTCTACCTGCGTCGCACGCTCCTGTTGGTCGTGGTCTGGTTCCTGGGCTACATCACCATCTATGCGATTGCCCAGGGACTCACCACCCTGCTGTCAGAAGTTTTGATACAGACAAAGGCTGCGGAGCCGCCAATAGCGGCAGGGAAAGCTGGCATGCTGGCCGCCTTAGGCACGCTCGGGTTCATCGCCGCCGCCGTCTTCGCGTACTACTATGGGGAACGCCTGGAGCGCAAGCTGTGGCTGCCGATTTCAGCCGTGCTGACGGTCATCGGGGGGATCCTGATGGCGGTGTTCATCACCTCCGACAATTTCACCTTGGCCGCGATTGGGGCCATAATCACTTTCTTTGGCTTCAACCTGTGGGTACCCATGACCTACACCTGGTCCACTGAAAGCTATCCCACCCGCGCACGCGCTACCGGGTTTGCGTTGGTGGATGGCATCGGGCATCTCGGGGGGGGCGTGGGCATTCTCCTGATAGCAGCCAACATCACCAACCTGCTCGACAATTTTGGGACGAGTTCGGGGCCAATCGTCATCTTCCTGATCATTTGTATCGGGATTGTGGCGGCGGCTATCATTGCCCAATTCGGCACGTCAACCAGGCAGAAGCGCCTGGATGAAGTTTCCCCATAGCCAGAGGAGCTTTCTCTCTTCGGTCCGTGTTTCGTCTGGTAGCGCCAAACGACTACATGGTCGGGGCTGGCGCCCCACCTTTCAGGCAAACTGGTCATATCCGTCAAGAGCGGGCGATCAGTTCGCCTTTCTATTAAGGAAGGGTGACTTTTGGGCCAGCCGCTGGCGAAGCGCAAGAGAGATATGGCATACTCACCCTCGTGCGCGTCAAACCGAGATTACGATGCTGCCAGCCGCTCTTAGAACGAGCGCGCGGGCAGGGAGCGGAGGAATACCAGAGGGACGGGCCAGCGCCTTGCCTCGAACGACAGGCTGCTCATTGAAGACGCGCCGCTGGGAGGCATCTCACGAACGGCTCACGGCAACAGAGCCAATCATCCCCACCAGAGGCGCGGCGTACCAGCCAGCGCCCGCCTGTGCGGCCTGGGCTGCTCCTCATCCCAGGAGCGCCCGCGCGCGAGAATAAAAGCGCCCGCAAGCCCCCGATTGGCGAACGATCAACCGCTGTCCGGTTAGTCGGTTTGGGCTTGCTGGCCCTGGCAATGTTCGTCTCGCTGTTCCATGTGGCGGGATTGCATCCTGGACAGCAAGCATTTCTGGTCTTTCGGACGGGACCAGGGGGCAGCTTCCTGCTGCCCACACCCACCCCGACCCACACGCCCACCCCCAGGCCCCAGCCTCCACCACCGCCTGGCAGCGACCAGGTGGTGAGTATCATTCGCTCCGTTTTTGGCAGCTATGCCAATGCCGCGATTGCTGTGGCGCGCTGTGAGTCCGGGCTGAATCCGTCGGCGGTGAATCCGACCTCGATTGGCGGCAGCCACGCCACCGGGCTGTTCCAGATTCTCTACCCCTCAACCTGGCGCACGACCTCGCTGGCGGGTCGTTCGCCCTACGATGCCCAGGCGAACACGCAGGCGGCGTATGAAATCTTCAAGCGCGATGGGTATAACTGGCACGAATGGTCCTGCCAGCCGTGAGAGTTCACTGGTAGAAGACGTTCCCCCGCCTGGATGTTCACCCAGGCGGGGGAATCGCTTTTCAGGGAACGATCAAGCTTCCAGAAGCGTGACGCTGCTAGAAGTTCGACGCCGCTGCGGCAGTGCCGGTGAAATCGTCGCTCACCGGCTTCACCGTTGTTGGCTGAGTCGGGTCAATCTCAAAGATCTGGCTATCCCGGCTGGGTACGCGGTCGTTGGGATTGCCGGAAGAGCCATAGGTTATCGGCGGATAGATTCCTCCAAGGTCAACCGTACCGATGGTCGAGAAGGCTTTGTAAACCCCATCGCGGGATAGGTCTTTGCTGTCTGCCGCCTTCTTCAGAATCGCGTAGATGGCCTGAGAATAGGCATAGCCAGCCTCAAAGAACCCGTCCGGCTTCTGGTCGGGAGCATATTTCTGCACGTCTGCCAGCATCTTCACCATGCCAGGCTTGCTGGTATCGCCCCAGATAGCGCCCTGGCCCATAACCCAGAGGTTGTGCGTCAGCAGCGGCACCAGCGCGGGAACACCCAGCAGCAGGGTGGAATAGGCCGGGCTTTGCAGAATCCACTGCGGGCTATAGCCCACCTTGGCAGCAGTCACCAGGATCGTCGCCGTATCGCTGGGGATGCTGGTCATGAAGACATACTTGGCCCCGGCATTCTTCAGCGCCAGCACCTGCGCGCTGACATCTTTATCGCCCGCGTTAAAGGCTTGTTGGCCGGCGTCTTGTAGTCCATAAGCGGCAACCGCCTCTTTGTAGCCGGTGAGGCCGTCCTGGCCGTAGTCGTCATTCTGGTAGATGATGCCCGTCTTGGGCGCCTTGTCACCAACCTTGTTGACCACATAGTCAAAGGCGTTCTCTACCTGAAGCCGGTAGGGCGTTCCCTCAAGAACCAGATACTTTTCACGCGCCAAGGCCGAAGACAACGTGGCCGCCGCCACCAGCATATGGTCTTTGGTCGCCAGGTCTTTGATGGCAAAGGTCGTCGGCGTCCCCAGGCTCTCGGCAATCATCAAGATCTGATTGCGAAGCGCGTTATACTGGACAACCTGCTCCTGAGTGTCGGGATACTTGTTGTCCTTCGTAACCAGTCTGACCTCGAAGCCGTCAATGCCGCCGTTGGCATTGACGCCAGCAAAGAAGACTTCAATGCCGCGTGTCAGCGGCTTGCCAATGGGGTTGGCGGCTGCTCCAGAAAGTGGGGTCAGGATACCAAGAGTGATCGTTTTGTTGGCGACATCAACCCCAAAATCGGTTTTGTATCCCCCATTGTTCCCGGTGTTACCGCTGGCGCATCCAGCAATGACCAGGCTCAAGAGCGCAAGGAAGACGACTGCTCTTGCGCGGAGCAGAGCTTTGAGTCCCATAGAAAAATCCCCCTCCTCGTGATGAACAATTAGTCAAGCGCCTGAGCGGAGCGCAGACGCGGCAGCCTGGGAAAGCTGTCTTATGCGCTCTGCGGGCTGTCTTACCCGGCGAATGGCTGCGCGCCATCGCCGGTTGAGAGCGCGCTGCTCTCAACTTCAAATTGGGAGTCGGGCATGGAATCGGGCAAGGCTTTGGCAGGTTCACCTCCTTTGGGCGCGCGATGGCTGAGACGCTGGGCCAACAGTTGGCCTCGGCGGATAAGCCCGATGACGCCGAATGGCTCAAAGAGCAGGAAGATGACAATGAGCAAACCGTAGATGGCGGCATTGAGATCGCCAGCAGCGATGCCAAAGAGTCCGGCAGAGGTGCTGCTTTGTGGCGGCGTGAACACGTCGAGTATCTGGGGGAGTGCAAAAACGAAGACCGCCCCCAGGATTGACCCCCAGACGCTGGCAATGCCTCCTACGATGATGGCAGCGACATATTGAATGGAGAGCAGCAAGCCCCAATAATCGGGCCTGGTGTAGCCGCTATACGAAGCAAAGAGCGCGCCCCCAACCCCGGCGATGAACGAGGAGAAGATGAACGCGCCCATCTTGGCCTGGAAGAGATTGACACCGATGATGGCCGCGCCGGTTTCGTTATCGCGCACCGCCTGAAAGGCGCGCCCGGCCCGCGAACGCATTACATTGGCGACAAAGATAGCGAAGATGACCAGAACCACCAGGATCAGCAGGAAATATTCCTGCTCTTTGGTCACGGCGATACCAAGAATCTCGTTTTGCTGGCTGAAGTCGAACGCGCCAAAGGTGGGCGATGGGAAGCTGCGCCCCGATGGCCCGCCGGTCAGCAGGACGGCGTTGAAGAAGATATGCTGGCCGATGAAGATCAGCGCCAGCGACACAATACCAAGATAGAAGCCTTTGAGCCGCAGGGCGGTTGGGCCGATCAACGCGCCGACAAGGGCAGCGCCGATGCCCGCTGCGGGTACCCAGATCCAAAACGGAAGATTCAGGCCCAGGGCATGTACGCGCTGGGCGTTGACAAAGAAGGTGGTTGCCGGGTCTCCGCCCAGCCAGACCGCGATATAGGCTCCAACCGCCATAAAGAACGCGATGCCCAGCGAAATCTGGCCCGCGTAGCCAGACAGGACGTTCAGGCTGAGCGCCGCGATGGCGGCAAGCATGGTATAGTTGGCGACACTGAGCCATTGATCGCTGGCGATCAGAAAGTAGAGGACGAGCAGAACCAGCCCAAGCGCCCACGCAAAGCGGCGGATGGAGGCGCGCAGCAGCCTGGGCGGCTCGGCGATGGGAGGCGCGCTGGCGACGGTTTCGGAGGCGCTCATACCCGCTCCACCTTTCGTGTGCCAAAGAGGCCATAAGGCCGGATGAACAGGATGATAATCATCAGGATATACGGGGTGATGCCATGAAAGCCCGCGCCCAGGACATTAGCAAAATGACTTTCATAGCCAGCGGTAATGTCTTGTGTCAGGCCAATCAAAATGCCGCCAACCACCGCGCCCACCACCGAATCCAACCCTCCAAGGATAAGCGCCGGGAAAGCCAGCAGCGCGGTCTGTCCCAGCGTTGAATCGAACGCGCCCGACTGGATCGCCAGGAAGATGCCGCCAATTGTGGCGATAGCCCCGGCGATGCCCCAGGCCAGCGCGTAGACGCTGCGGATATTGATGCCGATTGCCAGCGCCGCTTCCTGGTCAAGAGAGGTGGCGCGCATCGCCAGCCCGTATTTGGTGAAGCGGAAGAAGATGAAGAGCAGCACGCAGACCGCAATGGTGACGGCGATGATCCATAGCTCGCTCGCGCCAAAATGCACATGGTCCGCATGCACGTTGCCCACATCAAAGCCGCTGCTGAACTGGAACGGTGAAGCCGGGGCGCGGATGGCGTCTCCCCATTTGACGATGACGCCGGTACGCAAGACAATATCCAGGCCAATCGTAATCATCAAAATCGAGAAGACAGGCCGCCCGATCATCCGGCGCAGGACAAAACGCTCAAAGAGGATACCGATGAGGATGGTGGCTGCCAGGCCAAGCAAAACCGCCGGAACGAAGCCCAGGCCCCAATCAAAGACCCCTGCCGAGACGATGTACGCGCCGACCAGCAGGAACTCACCCTGGGCGAAGTTGATGACCTCACTGGCCTTGAAGATGATAGTGAAGCCCAGCGCGATGAGCGCGTAGATGCAGCCCAGCGCGATTCCATTGAAGCAGAGTTGGATAAAGAACGCCATAGCTCCTCCTGGCAAGGTTCATTGTTCGCGGCTGGTTTCGGCTGAGGCAGGAGCGTTTGCTGGCTGCTCTCCGCCTTCGCCTAGATAGGCTTTAATCACCTCCGGGTTGGTCTGAATATCGGCTGGCAGACCCTCGGCGATCACTCGTCCAAAATCCAGCACCAGCACGCGGTCGGCGATGCCCATCACCATCGCCATATCATGCTCGACCAGAACCTGGGTGATGCCAAGCTGCTCTTTAATATCGAGAATGGCGGCAGCAATGTCTTCGCTCTCTTCCAGGCCCATGCCAGCCACTGGCTCATCCAACAGCAGCAGCCTGGGTTGCATTGCCAGCGCCCGCGCCAGGTCGGCGCGCTTTTGCAGGCCAAAGGGCAGGCTGCCCAGTGGGTGGCTCTGGTAGCGCGCGAGGCCGAGCAGGCTCATGAGCTTGAGGCAATAGGCGCGGTTCTGCTTTTCTTCGCTGCGCGTTGGGCCAAAATAAATGCCGCCAAGCAGCACGCCGCTGCGCATCCGCGTGTGGCGGCCCAGCAGCAGATAGTCGAGAACGGTGTGAAGCGGGAACTGCCCCAGGCTCTGGAAGGTGCGGGCGATGCCTTCGCGGGCGACCTGGTGCGTTTTCAGGCGCAGCAAATCGCGGTCATCGAAGGTGATGCGCCCAGCGGCAGGCTGATAGACCCGCGACAGGACGTTGAACAGCGACGTTTTGCCCGCGCCATTGGGGCCGATCACGGCGTACAATTCGCCTGGTTTTACCTCGAAGGAGACCTCCGAGAGCGCGGTGAGGCCCGCAAAGCGTACCGTGAGACCCTCAACGGAAAGCAGGGGCGGCCCATTCCCAGTCGTGGCCTGCGTTTTCAGATCATCGGGGGAGGGGTCGCTCATAATGCCCAACTCCTCTCTGGTCGGCGCTGGCGTAGCTGGGCGAAGCCACTCAGTTCTTCGCCTTCGTGCAGGCCAAGGTAGAACTTACGCACGCTCTCATCTTGTAAGAGTTGGGCAGCAGACTGCGCCAGCGCCACCTTGCCGGTTTCAATGACGTACCCTGAGTGAGCGATGGAGAGCGCCATCTGCGCGTTTTGCTCCACCAGCAGCACAGAGGTACCGCTGGCGCTAATTTCGGCGATGATGTTGCGGATTTGCTGGACCATGAAAGGCGCCAGGCCCAGCGAGGGTTCATCTAATAATAGCAGTTTCGGATTCGCCATCAGCCCTCGCCCGATGGCAAGCATCTGCTGTTCGCCACCGGAGAGATAGCCAGCCGCCAGGCGGCGGCGCTCCCGCAGCGCCGGAAAAAGGTCCATCACCCGATCATAGGCCCGCCGCTCTGCGGCAGCGTTACTGGTCGCCAGCGCGCCCGTGTGCAGATTTTCTTCGACAGTCAGGTCAGCGAAGAGGCGGCGGCCTTCCAGCACCTGGGCGATACCGTGCCGGACAATCTGCGTGGCGTTCAGGTGATCAATGCGTTTGCCATCGAAGGTGATGGAGCCGCGTGTCAGGCGCGCGCTGTGGAAGCGCAGCATCCCGGCGATGGCCCGCAGGATGGTCGTTTTGCCTGCGCCATTCGCCCCCAGCAACGCAACCACGCCGCTGTCGGGGACTTCCAGCGAGACCCCGCGCACTGCGGTAATGACGTTGTGATACGTGACCTCGATATTCTGGACAACCAGCATTCCAGACCCTCCTGGCGCCTCTCCTCTGAGGCGATGAGTGTTGAGGTCTGCACGAGTCTTTGCTACTTACATTACGCTGAGCAGTGACAAAGACTCTCAGATGGATGGGGTACTCGCGGGATGTTCTCAACTGCTCGTCTGGACATCAAGAAATATGACGAGTCAGTCAGGTTTGGCTATTGCCAAAATACTAATATACTCAGCGCTTTCTGTCAAGCCTTCTGCTGGTATCTAAGCAAAAATGCGCAGATTGGAACGTCGCCAGCATGCTGTTCGCTGGCACTCAGACCGCTCATCAGCTATACTCTGCCTGTTGTATATGTATTCCTTTATAAAGTTATAGGATTTCTTTATAGCAACAGGCGCTGCTGGCGCAGTTGCATGCCTGCTGCCGCTCAGGGTTCTTTGATCTTTACGACGGATTCCAGCGCCTTCCGCCTATCTTTCTGTTCGTTTCCAAAAGGCGAAGGCCAACAGCCCACAGATTCCCATATCTGCGGCTATTGGCCTTCGCGGTTGTATTTCGCCTGTGTGTACCGCCAGCTAGGCTGGCGCGGAAGCCTGATCGGCCTCGTCCTGCTCGATTTCAGCGGCCACTTCCTGCTCCAGTTCTTCGCGCGTCTGCTGTCTGGCGCGTTCCAGGGCGTGCATGCGCTTCTGGAACTGGGTGGAGAGATACTCCTGGGTTTCTTCGGGGGGAATCAGTTCGTTGCCCTCGCCGAAGCGATCCTCAAAGCGTTCCCTGTTATCGGTGGTGAGGCCGATAGCAATAGGGAGCAGCTCGAACATTTTCGCCTGGAGGGTGTCCCACAGGGCCGGGTTGGCGTTGACCAGCCGCTGTAGCATATAGATGCCGAAGCGAATATGGCGGCTCTCGTCGCGCTGGATGAGCCGGATGCCCTGGGCCAGTCCGGGCAAGTAGCGGTCACGTTCCAGCATGCGGGCGTAGCTCCAATAGCCGGTTTCGGCCAGCGTACCCTCCACAACCATGTTATACGTCACCAGCGCGTTGACCAGCGCCTCCGGCGAGTCGTCACTCAGCAGGCGGTTCATGGCGGCGGGCAATTCCTCGAAGAAGATGGTCCGATAGTTGGGGCCAAGGTAGTCGTGCAGGTCATAATCTACCTGGGGTACTTCTGTGAACCAGCGGCGGAAGAACTCGGTGTGCTTGGCCTCTTCCCAAAGGAAGGAGGTCAGGTAGATTTCGTCTTCCAGCCAGCCATTATGAGAGACGCGCATCACCAGCGGCAGCAGGTCGAGGGTGACGGCCTCTTCGCCCGCCTGAAAAAGCGTGCTGAGCGAGAGGATGTTCTCATAATGCAGTTCATCGAGGGTGGGCCAGTCGGCCTTGTCTCTGGTCAGATCAATGTCGAAGGGATCCCAGGTTCCCAGCTTTTTGGCCTTCTGGAAGAGCCGCATGGGCACACTGGAAAAGTCTAATCCGCGCGTGGAAATGGTTGCATAGCCTTCGCGTTTGGTGGTAATGCTCGCCATTCTTGCCTCCTGCCATAACGTAGCGCCAGGCGCACTCTTGTCTTGTTCCGCTCAGCCGGGGTCTACTGAACCCCATTCATCTCTTTGATTCTACCCTAACTGAGCGATGAATGACAATATATCTGGCTAACAACCGAAAGGTTTTTGGGATCAGACAGGCTTGACATCGGCCTCTGCTATCTCCTACACTATAAGGAGTAAGTTGATTTTGTTGCTGGTATTTGTCAACTTTCAAGCAGGAGGGGCTGAATCGTATGGAGGCTGTTTCTGCGGCGTCCACCACTGTTCCACGCCTGGATGCCCATCTTCTCAAGTTTTCACAAGCCTGCGTTGTGCTGCTGTCGGCGCTCGCGTTCTTGCTCAATCAGCCGCTCATCGCGTTAATTACGGCTATCATCCTGGCGCTGAGCGCGGCGGTTCCGGCTGTCGGGCCGTTTCGACTTCTGTATCGCTGGGTCGTGCGCCCACTCAACCTGTTGAAGCCACGTATGGTGGAAGATGATCCTGCTCCCCATCGCTTCGCGCAGGGCGTCGGGGCGGCGTTTCTGCTGGCCGCCAGCTTTCTCCTCTTGCTGGCGCAAGCGTCCGTCGCTGGCTGGACCCTCGATCTCATCGTGTTCTTCCTGGCCGCTCTCAACCTGACGGTGGGGTTTTGCGCGGGCTGCTTCGTCTATTATCACCTGGGACGGCTGGGCCTGATGCCCCGCGTGCGCTACAGCGGAGGGTTCCGCTGGCGGGGAGCCTGAGATGCTCGATTCCTTGCTGCGTGTAGGCGTGCTGGCACTGGTCAGCCTGGCGCTCTGGCTGATCATCTGGTCTGGCCGACGCTTTGTGGAGTCCAGACGCCGGGCGGTGCTGAGCGGAGCGCCTGGCGATCTGCCTTCCGTCCCTGGCCGGGAGGATGCTTCGAGCGCGCCTGTGCAAATCCTGAACTTCAGCAGCCCCGATTGCTCGCAGTGTTTCCGGCTGCAAGAGCCTGCCCTGCGCCGCCTGTTGGAAGCCCGCCAGGACGCCGTGACCGTCCTGCATGTGGACGCTCCCAGCACCCCGGAATTGACCAGGCGCTATCAGGTTCTCACAGTGCCTACGACGGTTGTGCTGGACGCGACAGGGCAGGCGCGGGCGGTGAACTTTGGCTTCGCCTCTACTGAGCGTCTGCTGGAGCAGGTAGATGCTGTCCTGGCTGAAGGCGATCCAGAGGATGTGACGCCGCTCGTAGAGCCAGCCGCTTTTCCATCGCCCTGATCGGTAACGCTGGCCGCTGATGGTACTTTCAGGCCAAAATCGGCCTTTTTCACGACAGATGAGATAGAAATCAGTTAGAGTATCCTGCCAGAAACTGTTGTGCTACCGGTCCGCCGACCCCTTGGCGGACCCTGGAACAGGATGCTCCTATGCCGAGTCGCTCACGCGACCCGCAAGATCAGCATGAGTTCTTCGACACTCTTGATTCCACTAATCGCCAAACTCCTGATCCTCGCCGATCAGCGCCTTTTCAGAAACATTTTTCTCGCCCACGTCTGGAGCCTCTTTCTCAAACAGAGAACTTCCGTAGGCGCTCGACTACGGGGCGTCTTCCAGCGATCCCTCAAACAGAGGGCTTCCGCAGGCGCTCGACCACGCTGCGTCTTCCGGCAATTACTCCCTCAGAGGACTTTCACACCCGCGAGACCCCGCCGCGTCTCCCGGCGTTGGGGCAGCCGGGGCCTGCCGAGGGGGTTCATCTTCAGCAAGCGCCTTCTGGCGCTGATCTCTGGTTTATTCCTGGGTCGCGCGGGCCAGGAAACCCCGATGCGGCTCGTTCGTTCAAGCTGCGTGCCAGGCTGGTCCTTCTGATGCTGCCGCTTTTCGTGCTGCTGGGGGCGCAGAGCCTCCTCGTCCATGTTGCCAGCGACTGTGTGGGCGCCCGGATGCGCCAGAGCCAGGAGAATTGCCTGGCCCGTAGCCTCCGTTTCCCGACGCTGGCTAATTCTGTAGCCATCTCTCCGACGTCGAAACCGGCGAAGCCTGCCGCGCCCCCAGGGCTGCCCGCCATCCCGAATGATCTGCCCGCCAATGTGCATAACTTTGTGGTCATCGCCCTGCCCTATGCCGTCCAGGCGCATGAGGAGCTTGGCTGGCACACCAGCGTGTTTCTGGCGCAGTGGGGGCTGGAGCATGGCTGGCATGTACCCGATGCCCAGGGGTACAACTGGGGCAACACCACGTATGCTCCCGGCTGCCCCTATCATGGTTCCCGCTTCTGTTACGCCAACACGCCGTCGGAAGGGCTGCGGCAGTATGTGTATACCGCGCACCTGCACTATTACGATGGTGTGCGCGCGGCTTCCTCGCGCGGCCCGGATGCAACGGCGCTGGCGTTGGGGAAATCGCCCTGGGATGCCGGACATTATGGCGGGGCAGAGGATCCAGGCTCCGCTTTGCTGAAGATTATGAAGAATTTTAACCTCTACCGCCTCGATTAACGTAGGTGAAGTTACAGAACTCCGAAGCAGGCGGGAAGAGTGGCTGGCATTTAGTTTGCAGTGCATTGCTCCCTGTGCGGTCTTCATTTGTGGCAGATGCCGACAAGCCAGGCCACAAAAGGCGCGAACAGCCAGGGCCGCTTACGATGTGTGTAAAACCATCCACACCACCATTGGGAGGAGACGTATGCAAACCAGCACTGGCGAGCGCGCGGCTACCGGCGTCATCGCCTTTGACCACAGTATCGAGATTCCCGCGCCTGCTTCGGAGGTCTACCGCCGGTGGACCGACTTTGTGCGCTTCCCCGAATTTATGGACAACGTACAGGAGGTGCGACCGCTTGGCGGTGGACGCTATCACTGGGTCGCCCGCATCCTTGGCGCGAAACGGGAGTGGGACGCCGAGGTGACAGACCAGCTAGAGAACCATCACATCTCCTGGCGCAGTACCGACGGCGCGCCCAACAAAGGGACCGTGACGTTGCAGCCTTTGCCCAACAACCGGACAAAGGTGGGTTTGCGCATGGAGTATACCCCGCCTGGGGGCATTGTCGGCCATCAACTGGATAAGCTGACCCGTTCTACTCAGCGCGAAGTCAAGAAAGACCTGGAGAACTTCCGCCGTGTGATGAGCGGCGAGAAGAAAGTGAGTGAGGAGGAGCCAGGCTTTCTCAATGTGATGAGCGCGATGG
This sequence comes from Ktedonobacterales bacterium, assembly GCA_036557285.1. Lineage (NCBI taxonomy): Bacteria > Bacillati > Chloroflexota > Ktedonobacteria > Ktedonobacterales > Ktedonobacterales bacterium. The sequence continues at coordinate 137,555 of DATBHW010000076.1, read as the reverse complement.
CGATTCCAGTGGCGGCGGGCGCTGTTGGGGCTACGGTTGCGTATCTGACCGAGCGCAACAAAAAGCCCAGCGCCACCAAGATTCCGATGGTTCGCCAGCTCCTGTTAGACCCGATAGATGATTCTGCCCAAACCGCCAGCATTGCGCTGGCGGCAGCAGCCGCTGGCAGCATTGCCGCCTCGGCAGCCTTCCGCGCCCGGCGCGATCCGGTAAATGGCCTCTTTTTCGGGCAGTGGGCGCCCACGTTCCTGGCCGGGAGTGCGCTGGCGCGCCTGGTTGGGCATCGTGGCGTCAATCCGACACTTCCGGCCTCGGTGACAAGCTGGGGGCTTACCGGCGCGGCGACTGGCTCGATTCTGAGTTCCGCCATTGCGCACCTGCGCTCAACGCGCCATGAAGGGCTGTTTATCGGGCAGTGGGCGCCAAGCCTGCTGGCCGGGGCGCTGGTTGCCCGCCTCTTTGACCGCTGGTAGCGTGCCAGCACCCACCTGTAGCGCTGCCTTCCAGGCGGCCAGCGTTGGGCCGCCGAGACGGCGGCGCTACAGGTGGCGGCGTCCGCGCGGGCGAAGCGTCTCGCCGCCAGGGACGGCGGCGGTACACGCGGCGGTACGCAGGCAGAGCCTTCAGCGCAAGCGCCTGATCTCTTCGAGCGCAGCAGGGTTCTCCAGAGAGGAGAGGTCGCCGGGGTCTTTGGCCTGGATGATAGCGCGGATGGTGCGGCGCATAATCTTGCCGCTGCGTGTGCGTGGCAGGTCGCTGACGAAATATACCTCGGTGGGGCGCAGCGCCTTGCCCAACTCGTGGCCCACCTGCTCAGCAACTTCGACGCTCAGCTTCTCGCCTGGTGCGAACTCCGGGCGCAGGACTGCGAAGATCACGAGTTCTTCGCCTTTGATTTCATGGGGCAGGCCAATCGCGGCGGCCTGGGCGACGGCTGGATGTGCGCAGGCGGCGGCTTCGGCTTCGGCTGGCCCCAGGCGTTTGCCCGCCACCTTGATGGTATCGTCGGAGCGGCCTCGAATGTACCAGAAGCCGTCGGCGTCAATCTCGGCCCAATCGCCATGCACCCAGGTATCCGGCAGGCGCGACCAGTAGGTATCGAGATAACGCTGCGAATCGCCCCAGAAGCCGCGTGTCATGCCTGGATTGGCGGCGCGCACGATCAATTCGCCAACACTGCCGCGCACCGGCTGCCCCTGCTCATCAACGACATCGGCGGCCACGCCTGGTATCGCGCCGGAAAAGGCGCAGGGCTTGAGTGGCTGAATGGTGGTGCAGCCGACGATGCCGCCGGAAATCTCGGTACCGCCGGAATAGTTGATGATGGGCCGCGCCCTCTTGCCGACACGCTCGAAGAGCCAGTGCCAGGCTTCGGGCGTCCAGGGTTCGCCGCTGGAGCCAAGCAGGAAGAGCGAACTGAGGTCGTGTCGCTCAGGCAGATCATCGCCAGCGGGCATCAGCGCGCGAATCAAGGTGGGCGAGACGCCTAGATGGGTGATACGGTGGCGAGCAACCATCTCCCAGATACGGTCAGCGTTGGGATAGTTGGGCGCGCCATCGTAGAGGAAGACTGTGCCGCCCAGGATGAGCGAACTACTGATGACCCACGGACCCATCATCCAGCCGATGTCGGTCATCCAGCAGAAGCGGTCTCTGGCCTGGGCGTCGAAGCAGTGGGCCATGTCCTGCGCGCCCTTGATGGGGAAGCCGCCATGCACATGTACGGTCCCCTTGGGCTTACCCGTTGTACCGGAGGTGTAGATAATCATGTACGGGTCTTCGGGGTCCATCTGCTCGGTGGCGTAGTCGTCGCTCTGCCCTGCGATGGCTTCGTGCCACCAGAGATCGCGCCCCGCGTGCCAGGCGGCAGGCGGCTGCTGGGTATGCTGATAGACGAGGACATGCTCGACGCTGGGGCAGGCGTTGGCGGCTTCGTCGGCCACAGCCTTCATGTCAATGTGCGCGCCGCGCCGATGAAAGCCGTTGGCGGTGATGAGCAGTTTGGCGTCGCAGCCTTCCAGCCGGGAAGCGACGGCCCCGGCGGCGTAGCCGGAGAAGATGGGCGTGTAGATCGCGCCAATTTTGGAGCAGGCGAAGGTGGCAATGACGACGGCGGGAATCATCGGCAGATAGACGCCGACGCGATCACCGCGCCCCACGCCCATGTGGCGCAGCGCGTGCGCCAGACGGTTCGTTTCGATGGCAAGCTGGGCGTAGGTCAGCGTGCGCGTGTCGCCGGTTTCGCCTTCCCAGATGACGGCGGGCTGATCGCGTCGAGAGGAGAGGGCGTGTTTGTCCAGCGCGTTGTGGACGTAGTTGAAGCGCCCGCCCTTGAACCACGTCGTCCAGGCGACACCGCGCGAGGCATCCATGACCTGCTCGTAGGGGCGATACCATTCGAGTTCCAGGTCGTTGCAGACGGCATCCCAGAACCAGGCCGGGTCTTGAGCCGAGCGACGCATCAGTTCGGGATAGTCGCTGATGCCCTGGGCGCGCAGGAAGCGCAGGAGTCTGCTGCGCTCCAAATAGGCCGGGCTGGGCCGCCAGGCGATGTCGGGCGCGGCGCTTTCCCAGGCGACGGGCGGAACGAAAGATGAAGCGGGGTACGGGCTGGTCATAGCCAAAACTCCTCATCGAGTCATAGGTATCGCGTCTCTGCTAGCTGGCGCTCAGGCCCAGGCGCATGCGCACCTGCTCCAGCGTATCAGTGCCTGCATAGCTGGCGATGTGATCCAGGCGTGGGAGATCGGCGGCTTGCAGCGCGGCCAGCATCTCCTCGCTCAGCGGGCCAAAGCGCCCTTCTAGCACCTGGAGGATCGTCTCGCGTTTGCCCTCAGCCCTGCCCTCAACTTTGCCCTTCTCCGTCATTTCCACCCACACGTCATGCAAGACTGGATTGTCGCGTACAAAGTTGTCCAGATTTGCCATAAAGAACCTCCGGTACAGGTCAAGCGCCAGCGGCTTGTCGTTGCGCACGTCGCCCAGCAGCCATTGAAGCAGGGCATCAACGCGCAGGAGAAAGAGCCGCTTGAAACTCTGGTCAACTTCGCCCACGAACGCACATTTCTCCCGCCTGCCTAAATTGCAAACTCAGTATATCAGCCATGAGCGATGAGAAGCAACCCTGCTTAGCCAAAAGTCCTGTTTGCTGCAAAAATGATGCACAAACGCTTGACAGGGAGGCGCCTGGCAGGCTACACTCTCTGCATACCCGTTCGCTTGACCTACATTTCACTCTGGAGGGTAGCTGACACCAAGTTATGGCAACATCTGAAGAACGGCTGGCGTAGCCGGTGTACTATCACCGGCAGCGCCATGACCCCACATTCGGACTCACCAGATATGGGGCTGGGGGATATTGTACCATCGAGACCCCCAGCGACCATATCTGCTGCGACCCCTCCGGCCTTGTGGGGCCAGGCGCGAGCGATATGGTCGTTCCATTTCTGCGCAGACTCACTGCAAGAAAGGGGAGCCTCTGATGGTTATGTCTTCGTCTCCCGCGACACCCTGGTACAACGTCCCGGCGCGCGCGTTTCCAGCCAAACGCTGGCTGGAGAAACGCTACCCCTTCCGCGTTTCACCATTGCTCTTCCTCCCGCCGCTGGCGCGTCAGGTTGGGGCTGCCTCAGCGCGGCGCGAGTTCCCGGCCAAACGGTGGCTGGAGGCCGGCAGCGGGCTGGCGGTTAAATAAGCATTGTACCTGTAGCGCCGCCTCCCTTCGGGAAGGGCCGCTTGCCTCGGCTGTTGCCCCGTCCTCTCGCTCCCGTTGGTCGCTCGCGTGTCCCTTCCAGGCGGCTGGACGCTGGCCTGCTGGTACGCTGGCCTGGCGGGCGAACGCTCGCGCTGGCGCAGCGGTGGCCGCCAAGATGGCGGCGCTACAAGTGGTTGGCCGCCTGGAAGGCGGCGCTGGGAGTGGAATACTTGCGCAAAGGCCGCTGCTTTAGTATGCTGTGGCGGGGCAAAGGGAGTGGTGGATGAATCTATGGGACGGAGAGAAGCGACGATGCGCGTATTACTTTCCCTGCTGCGCGCTAACCTCAAGCTGCATAAGCACGCGGCCAGGGCGCTGGAGAAAGCGGTGGAACGCCAGCGGTTTCTGCTGCGGCACGATTACCTGCTGGATGAGCATGCCTTCTTCCAGGCGTATATCGCCCTGCGCGAAGTGGAGGTGTGCGAACTGCGCCTGCTGCACGAGACGGCCCTGCTGTCGCAGCTCCTCGTGCGCGAAGAGGCCGCCCGCCAGATCGAGCGGAAGCTGGAGAAAACCTTCAAGGCGCAGGAAGAGGGCGATGGCAAACGAGCCGTCATCGTCAGCAAAAAAGAGCTGAAGAAGCAGGAAAAGCTTGTCAACAAAGATCACCGCCTCGTCCACAAAAACGCTGCGGAGATCGTGGACATCTTCCTGGCGCAGCATGAGGCGCTGGTGCGCGCCGGGCGGCTCTTCCAGCAACTCAACCCTCGCTTTGTGCTGGTCCATCCGCGCACAGACCGCAAAATCCTCAAAACGTATGTGCGCGTCGGGGACAGCGCGCATCATCTGCGGAAGGTGGTGATGGAGGAAGTGCAGCGCGCCCATCCGCTCGATCTGGCCGCTGCGCTGGAATGGCGGCGCAGCAAGATGCGCAATTACAGCACCAGACTAAGCCAGGCCCGTCGCCAGTTCACCGCCTTCATCCATCAGCGTCTTCCGATGATCGGCGCGCTCTAGCCCTGCCACCCCAACCGCCGCGCTCAGGCCAGCTGGCGCGAGCAGAAACTGCTCCAGCAGCGGAGCCACCACCTCTGGCTGCTCCAGCGGGGGATAATGTTTGCAGCCGGGGAGAATCTGAAGCTGGCAGTTGCGAATCAGCGCGGCGGCCCGGCGGGCATGCGCTGGTGGAATCGTTGTGTCGCGCTCGCCCCAGATCAATAAGACGGGGTGTTTCACCTCTGGCAGCCGCTCCACCGCGCTCACCGTCTGTCCGGTAATGTTGCACACGCTGCGCAGCATGTGGAGAAAGACCCGGCGATCATCGGCACGCCCCAGCCTGGCCCACATGCCGATGTTCTCGCGCGCCAGCCGCGCCGCCAGCTTACGAAACCTGACGCGCACTACGACCCACGACCACGCCGGAGAGGTGGAGCAGGCCAGGGCCAGCGAAGCCCCTGGCAGAGTCGCCAGTCGCAAGAGCGGGCGCAGTTCGCGCCCCAGCCCGCCGCTTGACACCAGGGCCAGCCGGTTGACGCGCTCTGGATAGTGCCAGGTCGCGTGCATGGCGACGCCGCCGCCCAGCGAATGCCCGACCAGATGCGCTCGCTCGATGCCCACGGCGTCCATAAAAGAGCGCGTATAGCCTGCCAGCGCCCCCAGGCTATAATCAATGCGTGGCTTGTCCGAGCGCCCACAGCCCAGCATGTCAACGGCAAAGACGCGAAAGCGCCGCGCCAGATGCGGCAAAACGCCAGACCAGACGCTGGAGGCATGGCCCAGCCCGTGTAAAAAGACGATTGGCTCGCCCGCGCCGCCCACTACGTAGGCCATCCGATAGCCGCGAACCGAAACCACGCCCTCTTGCAACGCGGGCGCGGCGGGAAAATTGCCTGACACTTCGCCAGGGGGAAGCGTCTCAAGCATATGTTTCTTTTGTCTCTTTCATCTTCTCTCGAAGCGCCTCAATCTGACCCCAGGCAGCCCGATGCTTGCATTCTGTGCAAAGGGATAATGCAACCACTGCGTATTACACGCGTATGTGTATTATAGCTCATAGGACCGTTCTGTAATCTATGATGTGGTTCACTGTTCCATGAATATCGCCGACAAAGCCCGGCTCTACGCAGCGCAGGGCAAGCCATTGCCCGCGCTCGGCCAGCATGTGTGTTCGGGCCAGGGTTCGCTGAGGCACTCCGCAATGTGCTGGTGAACCTGAAAGAGCAACCGCTGCTCGTTATTGAAGGGGTCTTCGAGCGAGCATAACGGACAAGCTATCACCCTCTCATCGCCAGTGTGTTGAGCAGTTCGGACATGGCCCAGGTCAGATCGCGCGCGCCCTGGGGCTGGCCGCTGTCGCGGTTGATTTGCTCGGTGACGGAGCCGTCTGATGGCTGATGCGCCAGCACGAACTGCGCGTACCCATCGCCGCGCCTGCGCAGCGCCGGAAGCATATCTGTTAGTATCGCCTCCTGGGGAAGCTGCTCGCCCACCCGGGCAGACTCATCGCCGACCAGGCGATTGAAATACCGTACCTGGCGCTCATCCGTCACGATGAAAGGCCCGCCTGTCGCCAGCTTTTCTGCCAGCAGATAGCAATACTGCGCCGCCCAGAGCGTCGTCAGCGGCCAGGGGTTGCCGCCCGTGGAACCTAGCCCATCGTTGGCATCCTCCGGGAAGCGGCCCCAGCCCATACCCTGATGCCCAGCCGCCAGCCAGGCCCGATTGACCGCGTACAGCGGGGCGAAGGCGTCTTCTAACGCCAGCGCCGTCCCCATCACCGCCGGATGCGTCAGGTTCAAGAAATCGTCGTTAGCGTCCCAGCAGGTCAGCAGAGCGCCCAGGGTTGCCGCGTCCAGCCCGCTCAACTCCGCCAGCCAGGGGTCGGCAGGATCGCGGCTGCTAACCAGATAGCCGCGCTGCGGGTCGAGAAACCCTTCGATCTCCGCTTCGAGGCGCGCCTGTTCCTCTTGGTAGCGGCGCATATCCGCTTGCTCGGTGAGAACCATTGCCAGCCGCGCCCCCGCACGAAACGCTTTGCGCTTGAGCAGTAGAGCGTTCAAGATGCGCCCATACACGAACTCCCAGGCGTCATAACATGGCCCCTGGCCCTCCGGTGTCAGCAGATAGATGAGCGCGGCGCGAATCTGCGCGTAGACGGGCCGGGGATCTGGCAGACTGGTCATTGCCAGCACGCCAATGGCCGGGCCGTCTAGCTGCGGGTTGCCATAGCCGGTGATGGGCTGCCCCTCGACGGTATAGCGGCTGGCGCCCAGATCACCTGATGCCTGGCAGCGAGCGAGAAAGCTGAGATAGCCCTGGATAGCCCGCTGTGTCGGCTCTGGCGGCAGGCCAAACGGCGAAGTGCGTGACCACGCGATCAGACTCCGCAGGGTATGTCCGGCGTCGCGCTGCCAGACAAACCAGTAGTTCGGCTCACCGGGCTGTTCGCCTTTCGCGGGCGAAGCGACAATGGCCCCATTGGGCAGGGTATTGCGCAGCACGCGGGCATCTGTTTTGCTCGCCAGGCCGCGCAGCAGTTCGCCGTCCAGTTCTGGTGCTGGCATGGTGGTTCGCGCCTCGCCAGCAGCCCGTCCATAGGACTTGATCAGCCCCCGGAACAGGCCATCATCAAACATGCCCGTGAGCGGTCCCGATGCCCCTTGGGACGCGGCACGAAAGGCCATTCCGGCTTTCTCCTGGGTTAGCGCGGTTCCATAGAGCGCCAGCAGCGCGTCTGTGCCTTGCGGCCCCGGCATACGCGAGGCTACTGCCCCTGCGGAGGGTGGCTCGCCGCTGCCTACATAAAAGGCGTGGCTTCCGGCAGGCGGCGGCGTGTCTGTCGCCAGAAAGAACAGCGTTTCGTTCGCGGAGACGCCCAGGCGCGCCAGCAGCGTCTCCAGCGGCTCTTCTGGCGCGGCGTAGCGCGGCGAGAGGCGCGAACCCTGCGCGGCCAGCGTCTGAGCCAGGCTCTGCTGCACACTGGTGCTCGCGCCGCGTATCACGACCTGCGCTGATTCGCTTTCGGCCAGCAGGGCCAGCTTACGCAGCGCATGCTCGCCTGCGGCTCGCGGGCCGCTGTCCAGCAGCGCCCCGGCGTCCAACACGAACAGGCGCGGCTCGCCCTGCAATCGTATGGTATGACGGCCAATCGGCGGATTGGTGGTAGGGAGTGTGGTCATAGCGGTCCTCCTCTGTGATTTATTGCATCTCTTTGCAAACCAGAGGCCACGCTTTTTGCAGAGTTGGCATCGTTTATGCGGGCTTCCTGCTGGATTTGGCCGTTGTTGTGTGTGCTGTAGTGAGAACGCCTACCGCTTGCGATGAGGAAAAGAACGCAATGCCAAACCTGCTGACCCTGATCCCGCTGGCCGAAGGGTTCAATTCCGCCTTGATCGCCCAGCAAGTGGCCGGAGCACTGGACCTGATGGGTCTGGCTATCGGCATCTGGACCATCTGGTCCTCAATTTCGCTGCCGCTTGGTGGTAATCTCCACCGCGCCTTCCGGCTGATCGGGTTGGGCGCGCTGGCCTTTGCTGCCTCCCACCTGATCGAGTCGTTGATTGTGGGCCTGCAATTAATGAGCGCCGGAGCAAACTTGCTCCTCACGCAAGGGACGGTGCTGATCTCGATGGTCCTCTTTATCCCTGGCCTGGCGGGCCTGGCCGATGTCTTGCCGACGCTTCCGTCCTCCGGGCGTGTGGCCCCCACTCCCCGCTTCTGGCCCATTGCTGTGACAGTGGTGGTCATGATTGGCGCGTTTAGTTTCATTCTCTATGGCTTCAGCCCACAGGCCGAAGTCGCCGCCTTCTTTGGGCTGGATGGCAGCATTACCATCACTGCCGGTCTGTGCATCCTGCTGCTGGCGCGGGCGCGCATTGGCGGCGTAGTCGGGCACTCCTTGTGGCTGGCGATGCTGGGGCTGCTGATCTTCAGCCTGGCCCATCCCCTGCAAGCCTGGCTCTACGATGAAACTTCTCTCTCTGGCGATACGCTGGCTATTCTGCACCGGCTCATTATCATGCCGTCCCTGCTGCTCTTCGCCGTCAGCATGACCGGGCTGGCCCGCAAGTTATCTGCCAGCTTCTATATCGAATCGGCCCATACGAAACTGTTGCCAACGGCAAGACTGGCTGACGAGGAGGAAGAGGAGCGCAGGGCAGAGCTGGATAGGCTCGGCGCGCGGGCCAGGGCGCTTCGGCACAATAAGCGAAAGCCTGCCGACAACGCATCCGACGCCTCTAAGCCGCTCCTGGCGCTGCGTCAGAGGTTGGGGAGAGATAGTTGACCAGCGGAGCCTCACCTTAAAGGGCCTTATCGGCTTCTCTGAAATCAGGACGCATCCTGACCGCATGGGCTGGTATACTGGAAGAAAAACCTCTTCATTTTTCAAGAGCTGTCATTGACCAGTGCCAGGAACACATGCAGGAAAGGAAGGGTCTTGCCCATGTGGAACAGCCAGCTCAAGGGCGATCCGATTCCCTGGTTGCTTGAAGAGAACACCCCTGCGGTTCGTCATCTGGCCTTGCGCCAGCTTCTCGATCTGCCAGCAGATGCGCCAGAGGTGCGGCAGGCTTGTGATGCTGCAATGCAGGCTGCCCCCATTGCTACGCTGCTCAACGCGCAAGACCCCCAGGGGTTCTGGGTGAAGCCAGGCCCAGGATATACTCCCAAGTTTCGTGGAACAGTCTGGCAGGTGACATTTCTCGACCAGCTTGGAGCCGATGGGAAAGACCCCAGGATACAAGCGGCATGCGCCTACGTATTGTCCCACAGCCAGGCCAGGACCGGGGGATTTGCCTCCTGGGAGGGAGGGAGCAGGGAAGAAGCTCCCCCGCCTCCATCTCTCGTAATCCATTGTCTCAATGGCAATCTGCTCCGGGCGCTGATTGGTTTTGGCTGGCTGGAGGATGAGCGTGTGCAGCATGCGATTGACTGGCAAGCTCGCTCGATCACCGGAGAAAAGGGCATCCGGTATTATCGCTCAGGGACGAGTGGGCCTGGATTTTGTTGTGTGTCAAACGATCATCTTCCCTGCGCCTGGGGTGCCATCAAGGCGCTGCTGGCCCTCGCGCGTGTTCCTCCAGAGCGGCGAACGCCCCAGGTGGAACGCGCCATTCAGCAGGGGGTGGCCTTCCTCTTCAGTTGCGACCCGGCCACGGCTGCCTATCCGATGGGATGGGGCAACACAGAACCCAGCCCAATCTGGTTCAGACCCGGCTTTCCTATAAGCTATAGCGCCGATGTCCTCCAGAATCTGAGTGTCCTCTGCGAGTTAGGCTTCGCCAAAGATGCCCGTCTTCACTCTGCCATAACCTGGCTGCTCAGCCAGCAAGACGCCTCTGGTCGCTGGAGGAATGAGTTTGCCTATAATGGCAAAACCTGGGGCGATATTGAGCCGCAAGGGAGCCTGAGCAAGTGGGTGACTCTGCGCGCCTGTACGGTCCTCAAGCAGGTATACGGATAGTATGCAATACCAGCACTGTTAAACTCTGGCGCTGCCACGATCAACGGTAGCAAACAGTCTGGCCTGTTTCCCATAGTGGCCGTCATTCACGGTGAGTGATATGACGTTCGCCGGGATGCGCCACCGTTCCTCTCCCAATCCTGATGTTCATTTCACATATTCCCTCTTGACATTTTTCTGAAAATACGATATATCTTGTTATATCGAATTATATCGAAATGCAGAGGCTGGTTTCGAGGGAGAGGCCGAGGATGGCTCGGCGCTTCGGGAGAGGCTTCTGCTGAAAGGATGTGAGCAGCATGTTTGGCCGATGGCATTTTAGAGATGAGCGTCCGGCGTTTGCCTGGGGCAGCGGATACCAGTATGGCTCGGAAGAGGGCTGGCAGCCGTGGGCGCGGCATGAGCGCCCGCCGTTTGCCCCGCCCTGGGCGCGGCATGGGCATTTTCCCTTTGGCCCATCCTGGGAAGGGCATGGACATCCCCCCTTTGGCCCGCCGTTTGGCCGGGGTATCTGGCGGATGGCCCGCCATTTCCCCTTTGGCCCTGGTCGGGGGGCACTGGGGGAGCGCTTTATGGGGCGTGGTGATCTCAAGTACGTGCTGCTCTCGCTGCTGCGAGAGCGACCTATGCACGGCTACGAGATGATGAAGCAGTTGGAAGAGCAGGCCAGCGGGTTTTACACCCCCAGTGCTGGCGCGATCTATCCAACCTTGCAGTTGATGGAAGATCGCGGCTGGGTGACGAGCCAGGTCGTGGATGGGAAAAAGATTTATACCATTACCGACGCGGGCCGTCAGGAGCTTGAGGCGCAGAACCAGCGCGCTCAGTCGTTCGGTGGGCCATTCGGCTGGGGCGGCCTTCATCATGGTCACGGCGGCCCCTTCGGGCGCCAGGCGCAGCCGGAACTGGCGGCGCTGCGGCGGGAAGGCATGGAGGTAGCGCGGCTGTTGATGGCTTCGGTGCGGGCGTCGGGCGGCGATCCTGAGAAGCTGGCGCGTCTGCGGGCGATTATCGAGGGGACGCGCAACAACCTGCAAGAGTTTCTGGGCCAGGCTCCGTCAGGCCCAGGCGGGGGAACGGCTGCCCCCACAGGTGGAACGGTGGAAGAAGGCTGATCGGCCTCTGAACCATCTTCAATCTGCAAAGCGCGGTAAGAAGACGGGCGCTGCAAGGTAGCGGCGAACAGGAGCACACGACGGTTCTGGATGTCCTCCAGCGAATGGTCAAAAACCTGGAATAGCTCTTGCTGTTATCCTTCCTCGCGCCGATCAAGTCAGTTCGCCGGAAGAGGAGGGATAGCGCAGTATGAGCCATATTCATGTTGAAGTTGAGCGTGTCGTTGACGCTCCGCCAGCCGAGGTGTATCAGTTTCTGGCGGATTATCGGGAGAAACGCCCGATCATCCTGACCCCAAACTTTCTTGGTTACGCTGTCGAACAAGGAGGGGTCGGCACGGGGACGGTGATGCACTATCGGCTGCACGCGGGCGGGCGCGAGCGCCCCTATCAGATGGAGATTGACGAGCCTGAGAAGGGCAGGGCGCTGCGCGAGCGCGACGCCAACTCATCGCTTGTGACGGTCTGGACGGTGAATCAGGGGGCGAATCCTGAGCAAAGCAAGGTCGTGGTGACAAGCGACTGGGAAGGCGGGAGCGGTATGGGCGGCTTCTTTGAGCGCACGTTTGCGCCTATGGGGCTGCGCGGCATCTATACCGAGATGCTGAACCGGCTTGCGCAGGCGCTCACCGGCACAGCGGCGGCCAGAAGCTAAAGCCTGGCCGCTAGAATCCCAGCGTTTCTTTGACGCGGCGCAGCATATCTATGTGCGCCTGGGGCGAGTCCAGACCGGCGCTCATGGTGTTGACGCCGAGATGTGTCGCGCCGAGATTTCGCCAGCCTTCCGCGAAGGGCGCCCACAAATCCTGGGAGGCACGGCTGATAGTCAGGCGCGCCTCGATGCCAACGGCTTCGAGTGGACGCCCGGCCTCCTGGGTATAGGCGCGCAGGTGTTCGATGGCCTGGCGCGGCTCGTCTTTGCGTGGGTCGGGAAATTGGGGCAGCCAGCCATCGCCAAGGCGGCTGATGCGCCGGAGGATTTGCTCGGTGGGGTTGCCGCCAAACCAGATGGGGATGGGCCGCTGGACGGGCAGCGGATTGATGCCCGCCGCGTCGAGATGATGCCAGCGCCCCTGGAAGGTGACGACTGGCTCGGTCCATAGCGCGCGCAAGACGGCCACCTGTTCTTCGCTGCGCGCGCCGCGATTATGAAAATCTTCGTTCAGCCCCTCAAACTCAACCTCGTTCCAGCCCACGCCAATGCCCAGGCGCAGCCGCCCGCCGCTGAGGACATCTACTTCAGCGGTCTGCTTGGCGACCAGCGCCGTCTGCCGCTGCGGCAGGATGATGACGCCTGTGACCAGTTCAACCTGGCGCGTGAGGCCCGCCAGATAGCCAAAGAGGATGAATGGCTCGTGGAAGGGCGTCTCACTGGTGTAGGGGCCGCGCCAGTCGGGGCGCGTGGCGGTACTCGCGCCCAGCACATGGTCATAGACCAGGATGTGCTGATAGCCCATCTCTTCGACGGCCTGAGCGTAGTCGCGGATAGCAATGGGGTCGTTGCCAAACTCTGTCTGGGGAAAGATAGCTCCAATACGCATGAATGCTCCTTACTCTGCATCATCTACGCTATGTGCGTTCTGTGCGCTGCTGGGCAGATACGTTGGGATGAATGTCATCGGCAAGAAAGCGATGCACCAGTTTTTGGAAGTGGCGCAGCGCGTTTTCGCGGCTGAGCATCAGCTTGCCCTGATTGAAATAGCCGGAGCGCAGACCGCGCTGCACCGATTCGCAGAGAATGACATCTTCTTCCTGTACCTGATCGATAAACTTCACAAAGTCGCGCTCTTCCTCTTCGCCAACGGCATCAACAAAGCAGTATTCATAGATGGCGAGCGTGCGCTGCGGGTCTATGGGGATGAAGAGGTTAAGCGAGACGTTGCCCGGCCCCGGATAGATGTTGAGCGTGAAGTTCGGCCAGAGATAGGCGTAAAAGCCCGCCTGCACGCCCGCGCCGATCTCATAAAGGTTCTCTTTGCCCGCTTTGGCGGAGTCGCGCACCGGCCCGGTTTGGGCCGAGAAATATTCGTACTCAGTTACCTGATAGTTATTTAGATCGATCAGGTCGCTGAAGGCTTTGTGCGCGATGGGGCAGTGGTAGCATTCCAGGTAGTTGTCAACGACGACCTTCCAGTTAGCTTTGATGTCATAGGTGCGGCTGACGCGGCGCGTGATGGCGTTGAGGGGTAGGCCAGTTGCCTCGACAAGCTGCGGGAGTTCGCCCAGTATTTCTTTGAGCGGGGGGGCTTGCGGGTCCAGGTTGACAAAAATGAACGGCCCCCAACACTCAATCTGAACGGGCAGCAGCCCAAGCTCATCGTGCTTGAAGCCTGGCTCATCTTTGGAGCCAGGGGCGGCGCGCAGCGAGCCATCGAGATTATAGGTCCAGGCGTGATAGAGGCATTGCAGCGTTTTGCGGTTGCCGCAGCCATCGGGTACGAGCTGGGAGCCGCGATGGCGGCAGACATTCACATGGGCATGTAGCTGGCCGTCTTCGTCGCGCACGATGACGAGCGGAACGGCGTCAATACTACAAGTGAAGAAATCGCCTGGCCGGGCGACCTGCTCGGCCAGCCCGACGTATTGCCAGGTGCGGCGAAAGATGCGCTTCTGCTCGCGCTTGAAGACTTTCGGGTCGGTATACCACGCGCCGGGAAGGGTGTAGCCTTGCTCAAGCGCGGCGTGTAAATGAGCGCCGTTGGTGATGAGAGGGTGTGTGCGGCCCATGTCTCCCCCTTCCAATAAAGTCCGGTTATGGTGTATGGTATCTTTTTCTGGCGGCTCTTGCAAGGGCAAGCATGGGCCGGATACAGGGTTGGCTCTGCCTGAAGCGGCAGCGGGAATATAACCTGTTCTGCGACACAGAGCAAGTAATATAGGAGGTAATGATGGAAGCTTTGCTCAAAGCCTGGGATGGCGAGCGGGTCATTATCGAGTTTGACCAGCCTACGGGAGCCTGGATGATGATTGCGATTCACTCGACGCGCCGAGGGCCAGCGGGCGGCGGAACGCGCATGAAGTCGTATCCCACGATGGAAGCTGCGCTGGCTGACGCGCTGGAGCTTGCCAGGGGGATGAGCTACAAGTTTGCCTGCGCCGATATGTCGCGTGGCGGCGGCAAAGCGGTGATCGCTGTCCCGCCGGGCCTTGCCCCGCAGGCGCGAGCAGACCTGCTGCGGCGCTATGGAACGCTCATTTCTCAGCTTGGAGGGATGTTCGTAACAGGGCCGGATGTCGGCACATCATCAGCCGATATGGACATCATCGCCGAAACTGGCGCGCCCTACGTGTTCGGGAGGACTGTTCAGGCAGGCGGCGCTGGCGATTCTGGACCGGCAACGGCCCTTGGCGTGCTGCATGGTATGGGTGTCGTCTGCGAGCGGCTCTTCGGCAATGCTTCGCTGGCGGGCAGGCGCGTGTTGGTGCAGGGCGCGGGGAGCGTCGGCGGGCGGCTGATTCATCTGCTGCGCGAGGCTGGAGCAGAGGCGCTGTTCAGCGATGTAGACGAGACAGCCATTCGCCATTTCCGCGATGAGGTGAATATCCCCTATGTTCCTGCTGACGCGGCCTATGAGACGCCCTGCGATATTTTTGCCCCCTGCGCGTTGGGCGGCATCCTGAATCAGCAGACGATTCCGCGCCTGAAGTGTGGGGCGGTGGTTGGCTCGGCCAATAATCAGCTTGCCCGCCCGGAAGACGGCGAACTGCTGCGGGAGCGGCAGATTCTCTACGCGCCTGATTTTGTTGTGAACGTGGGCGGCGCGCTGGCGATTGTCGGCATGGAAACGATGGGCTGGTCCGAGGCCGAAGCCAACGACCGCGTGATTCAGGGCATCGAGCAAGCCCTGCGTCAGATCTTTGCTTTGGCAGCGGAACAGAACATTAGTACTGCCGCTGCTGCGCGCAGCGTTGCTGAGGCCCGGCTGCGCTAAGGCCGCTTGAGTATATCAACCAGTCTTCAGCCCTGCGCCGCAGAGCGGAACGATCACCTGCTCCCCTTTGGGGAGCAGGCTGCTGCTGGATGCCACGCTGAGCAGATTGCTGCTGATATATTCCACCAGGCCCGCGTAGGGCGCGGCGGCGGTTGGCTCGACGTAGAAGCCGCGCAGCGCCAGGGCGCTTCTGGCCTGTTCGATAGCGGCGTCTGAAACGGTGATGATGAGGCCGCGCGTCTCGCGGACGGCGGCCAGAATCTGGCGGCTGCGAGCGGGCGCGGCAATGGCGATGCCCTCGGCTTCGGTTCCGGTATTGATGACCGGCGCGGCTGTGTCTTCGCCTCGCGCAAAGGCTTGCGCCAGCGGCGCGCAGCCAGCCGCCTGAACAGCGAGAATGCGCGGCAGGCGCTCGATCAGCCCGGCGCGCAACAAGTCTCTGAAACCGTAATACACCCCCAGGACGAGCGTGCCGTTGCCCACTGGCAGGACCAGCGTATCGGGGGCGCTGCCGCCAAGCTGCTCCCAAATCTCGAAGGCGTAGGTTTTCGTGCCCTGGAAGAAGAAGGGCTGATAGACGTGGCTGGCGTAAAAGACCTGCTCGCGTTCCACTGCCGCGATGGCCGCCGCTGCGGTATCTTCGCGGCTACCGGGGATGGCATGAACGGCAGCGCCATGCGCCGCGATCTGTCGGAGCTTTTTGGTTGAGGCGCTGGCAGGCACGTACACGTCGCAGGCAATTCCGGCGCGGGCAGCATAGGCGGCGATAGCGGTTCCAGCGTTGCCGCTGCTGTCGGCTATCATCCGCTTCACCCCTAGCTCTCTGGCTCTGGCGACCAGCACCGCCGCGCCGCGATCCTTGAATGAGAGCGTCGGCATCTGATATTCCACTTTCAGGAGGACGCCTGGCGTTTCGGGCGTCATGGGGATCAGCGGCGTGAAGCCTTCGCCCATCGTTACATCTTGCCAGCCGGTAGAGTCAGGCGCGAACGGGAGGGCTTCACGATAGCGCCACAAGCTCGGCGGGCGCGATTGGATGCGCTCCAGTAGGAAACGCGCCTCAAACTCCGGCAGGTCGAGCAGACCGCCGCAGGGGCAGCGCCAGATCAGGCTGGCGGGATCATGTTCGCGCCCGCAGGCGCTGCAAAGCAGGTGAACACGCATGGTACAAGCAATCACCACTGCTCGCGGTGGATGTAGTCGGCGTCGGGAGTGCGGCCTCGTTTGAGCGAGGGCGAAGGCACATCCGGCGCGCGATGGCCGATGGGAATGACGCCTACTGGCGTGACTGCGGCGGGCATATCCAGCAGGCGGCGCAGGGCATCCAGGTCGTGGCTGCCCGCAAAGCCTGCCGCCAGCCCTTCATTGACGGCTGCCAGCAGCAGAATCATGACGGCGCAGCCAATGTCCATATGCCAGTAGGGTACAGGCCATTCGATCTCTGTGCCATCCTCTTGGAGCTTATCAGCGGCCTGATAGCGCCGATGATAGGTGGCCTCGCTGGTGCAGGCGATCACCAGCACCGGCGCTTCGGAGATGAACGGGTGGAAGCCGCCCGCGACATATCCCTCCTCGCCACAGAGCCGGGCGATCTCGCGTTTCAATTCGGGGCGCGTGACGATGATGAACGATTGGCCTTGCGTGAACCCGGCGCTGGGAGCATGCCGCGCCAGATCGAGCATGCGCTCGATGACTTCAGGCGTGACAGGCTCAGGGGTGAAATGGCGCACCATGCGCCGCTTGCGCACTACTTCACTTAATTCCATATCTTGCTCCTAAAATAAGATTATGCCTGGGTGATACCTTTGAGCAACCCTCGCAGACGGTCATGGGGGACGGCGTGAACGATATGGTCGCTGCGCCCGGTCATGGTGGTTGCCATGAGCAGCGCGTTGAGAACCGCCTCCTCGGTGGCATCAACCACCGCGCCGAAGAGAGTATTCAGCCCGATGTTACCATAGCTTCCTTCGGCCAGGACGCTGATCTGAAGGCGGCCTTCTGGTACGTGGTATGGGATGCGCTGGGCCGTTGAGAAGGCCAGGATGATTTCGCCGCTGCCATCGCCTGCCACCGATCCGGTGCGCGCCAGACCCAGGCCAGCGCGCTGGGCCATGCGGCGCAGCGTGTGGGCGTGCAGGGGCGCGTCGGTGGCAACAATGACGATACAGGAGCCATCGGCCTCTGGCGTTTCTGGCAGCATATCGGTGAGTGTCGGCCCGACGCGCACACCAGCGACAGTCAGGCGCGGGCGTGTGCCGAAGTTGGTTTCCACCAGCACGCCAACGGTAAACGTTCCCGCCGCAGTGACGACGACCCGCGAAGAAGAGCCGATGCCGCCCTTGAACTGGAAAAGCTGCATGCCCGTACCCGCGCCGACACAGCCCTCAACCACTGGAGCGGTACTGGCCTCATCCAGCGCGGACCAGACATCGGCTTCGCTGACGGCGAAGGTCAGGTGGTCATGCAGAAAGCCATCGTCGCACTCGGCCACAACGGCCAGAGGGATTTCATCTCGCGCTTGCTCTGGATAGCGTTGCGCGAGGTAGCGGGTTGTGGCGTGCTGAGCCATGCCCACGCCAGATGTGCCGGTCAGGACAATAGGCGTGGAGAGCAATCCCCATTCCTCGATGACCGAGCGGCAGGTCATTTCACCATAGCCATTGAGCGCGTGAATACCTGCATAGACTCTCTCAGAGAGCGAGTTGCCATCATGGGGCCAGATAGCTGTGACGCCAGTGCGCACATTCTGGCCCTGGATCAGTGTCCGATGTCCAACGCGCACGCCCGGCACGTCGGTCAAGGTGTTTGATGGGCCGATTGGCAGACTTCCAATACTCACGCCCATGTCCCGTAGTCGCAGCGTTTCCGCCATAGGCGCCTCCTGGTTCCTCTTATCAGGTGTGTGTGTTCGCTTCTGGATGAGGAGCATCATCAGCCTACCATATCCAGGCCATCATGTGGATTGAAGACCCCTTGACAGAACGACTCTGCCATGTTATAAATAGTGCAACCGGTTGCATAAGTACCGTAACAAACGAATGCGCCCTGTCATTCCCTGCGACCCTCATTTTTGCAGGAGCGACGCCATGACAAACAAGGTCTCCAGCCCACCAGATGCAAAGCAACTGGTTGCACGACCAACCCTGGCGCAAATTGCGCACGCCGCTGGCGTGAATAAATCAACTGCTTCTCGCGCTTTGCGTGGCGATCCAGCCATCGGCAGCGTGACCAGCCAGCGCATTCAGCGGCTGGCTGCGCAGCTCAACTACGTACCTAATGCCAGCGCCAGGCGATTGAATCGAGCGCAGACCGATACCATTGCTCTTTCCTTGCGCGCCCTCAATTTGAGTGCTGGGGGAACCGACCCTTTTCTTGTTGAACTGCTGGCAGGTATTACCAGTGAGGCGGCCAGCCGCCATTATGATGTGCTGCTGGCGCGCGCTGAAGAGGGTGAGTTTGAACTCAACGTCTACAAGCGCATTCTAGGTGGGCATCACGCCGACGGCTTTATCCTGACCGATCTGCGCCCTAGCGACCCACGCCTGGACTATCTGAGCGCGCGCCGCTATCCGCATGTCTTGTTCGGGCGGCCTGCTGAAGAACTGCGTGACGCGCGCCGCTATCCCCATCCCTGGGTGGAGGTTGATAACCGCATGGGCGCGCTGATTGGGACAGAGCATCTGATCAGCCTGGGCCATCGGCGCATCGCGTTTATTGGGGGCGGCAATACCTATTTCTGGGAGCAAGATCGCCGCGCTGGCTACCGCGATGCCCTCGAAAAAGCGAATATCCCGTATGATCCAGGGCTGTGTCTGCCCGGCGGGCTGTCTCAAGAAGATGGCTACGCGCTTATTCAGCATTTGCTGAGGCAGGAGATGCCTCCCACAGCCGTTTTCGCTATCAGCGATGTGCTGGCTGTCGGCGCAATGCGCGCGGCCAGCGATGCGGGCCAGACCATTGGGCGGGACTTTGCGGTGATGGGCTTTGACGGTGTGGGCCTGGGAACCTATCTGACGCCACCTCTGACGACTTTGCGACAGCCGATTAATTACGTCGGGCATTTGTTAGTGCAGTTGCTCATAGACCTGCTGGCAGGAGCGCCGCTGACAGAAAAGCATCTTTTATTGCAACCCGAACTGATGGTGCGAGCCTCAACCCAAGGCTCCTGACTGCTCAACCAGACTCTTGCGTACCCTTTGGCCTTGTGGCGGGCCAGCGAAACCGGAAGACGAACGATCTGTTTCTGCCGATAGCACCTTGAGTAATGCAGGAGATACTATGGCCGGTACGTCCCTTTGCGGAGACGCCGCTCAGCCATATCTTGAGACGCCCGTTGATAGTCGGCGCTGGTACGCTGTCTGCGGCACACGCCTGTACAGCGTGGCGACGCT
Source organism: Ktedonobacterales bacterium (assembly GCA_036557285.1). NCBI lineage: Bacteria > Bacillati > Chloroflexota > Ktedonobacteria > Ktedonobacterales > Ktedonobacterales bacterium. The sequence goes on along the minus strand of DATBHW010000076.1, from coordinate 117,960 downwards.
GGCCGGGGGATTTCCCGATCACGGGTCGCATCAGCCCCAGGAGATGGGCGGTGTCTGGTCGCCGCCGCTCAAGCTGCTGGATGGATACTGGCTGGGGCTGCGGGCGCGTGGGCAGACTGTGCAGTGGCTCACGGCTCCTGATACCTGGCGGATGTCTACGGATGGCGTGACGCTCAGCTACGCGCTGCCAGCCCTGGGCATTGCAGTGGAGCGACGCGAATGGATTGTGCCTGATGAGCCTGCCCTTATCGTGGATGTCACTCTGAGTCGGCAGCCCACTGCCACCTGGAAAGACACGCTCACCCTGACTTGTTGCCTGGCGATGCGCAGCGACTTGCATGGAGCCTGGCTGGCTGAAGAGCGTCTGGGTTGGGCGGATGGGGGTGATGCCGCGATCTATGATACGTCATCAGGCGCTGTTCTCTTGCTTGACGTGCTGCACCCCAGGTGGGAGGTCTGCGTTGGCGCGACACAACTGCCGATAGCCTGGAGAGCTGGCGCCGACGTGTGGGGGCCGGAACGCACCAGCGGTCGCGGCATTGGCGCGTCGCTCTCATATCGCTGTCGGATGATGCCGACGCATCCGAAGCAGATGCGTTTTGTGATCGCTGGCGCTGCCAATGATACTACCTCTGCGTCGTCGGTTTTCGCCAGGCTGGCGTGGCCCGGCAGCAATGCTGCCAGTTCAGGCAGCGCAGATGATACCGCTGACGTCGCTCGTTCGCTGAGGCAGGCGGAGTGCGCAGCAAAAGAGCGTTTCCACGCGCCCTTTACGCGCTGTCTCCTTCAATCCCCCGACGCGCATCTCAATGCTGTGTTTGCCTGGGCCAAAGCCTGGGCTTCGATGTTGATGCTGGACGTGCCTGGCGTGGGCCGCGCGGCGATGGCTGGGTTGCCGGAGTTTCCCTGGTGGTTTGGCTGTGACCTGGCCTATGGCGTACTACCCATGCTGCCCGCCGGGCAGGCCGACGAAGCGGACGCCAGCCTGCGCACGCTTGCCGCGCTCAGTCAGCAGGCAAACAAGAGCGGCGCGGTGGCGCATGAGATTGTTTCGCATGGGCTGGTGGCGCATCGCGGCAATCTGGTTGAGACGCCGCTCTTCGTGCGCGCCCTCTACCATACCTACCGCTGGACTGGTAATCGCGCTCTGCTTGAAGAACTCTTCCCGTTCTGTTTACAGGGCATCGAACAGTGGGCGCTAGGCGCGTGCCTGGAGCCAGGCGAGCGCGCGCCGCAGGGTTCCAGCATTGTTGAAACGCCTGAAATGGCTGCTGGCTTCCAGGCGCTTGACGTGGCTGCCTATCTGGTGGAGGCGCTTGACCTGCTCGGATCACTTGCCGATGAACTGAGCCAGAGCGAGACGGCGAAACGGCTGCATGCACAGGCAGACGCTTTGCGTCGGCATCTGCGCGAAGATTGGCTGCTGCCTACAGAACGGCTGTTTGGCGACGTGCGCGCCTCGCGCATTGAATTAGAAACACTTCAGCAGCGGCTTGAGTCGCTGCCGAATCTTGATTCATCAGCGCGCAGCAGCAGCGCATTACTATGTCGGGCGCTGGCAGAAGATCGCCAGCCAGAGGCCGATCCGCATCTGCGCCGACCCTGGCTGCTGTTTCATATGACGCAGGCGCTGGCGGCAGATGCCGGGCTGCCAGATCGAGCGCAGGCCGCAGAACTGCTTGATCGTTTGGAGACGCCGGAATGGACAGAGACCTATGGCGTGGTCTTGAATGCCGCAGCGAACCGGCGCGTCATGACCCTGCCAACCGGCGCGCTTGCCGTTGGGGAAGCGCGTTATGGGCGGGCGAATGAGGCGCTGGTGACAATGCAGCGGATGATGGCGGCGTTTGGCGCGCAGATGCCAGGGACGCTGAGCGAATATGCCACCGACGAGGGCGCTGGGGCCGATGGCGGCTGCTTCTTGCAGCTCTGGTCGAACTACGGTATTGTCTGGCCCGTTGTCCATTACTTCTTTGGGCTGCGCCCGGATGTGGCGAATCGGCATCTCATGTGCGTACCACAACTGCCGGACGCCTGGCCCTCAGCGCGTTTGAGCGCCGTCCCTCTGGGGGATACAGAGGTGGATGTTGAGCTTGTGGCCGAGCCAGATGGCTTGCGTGTGCGCCTGGAGATTGGAGCGGCGGATTGGGAGGTTTCTCTAGGCGCGGTCTTACCCGTTGGAGCCTCTGTCATCAATGCCACGTTGAATGGCGAAGCGGTAGCCCTGCGGCCAGCGCGGCTGGCGGAATATGAAGGACGGGAGACCTGGCTCGCCCCAACCAGGCGCAGAACAACTCATTATGACCTGCGCGTTTCCTGGTCTGCGGATGGGCAGTGTAGATATTCCTGATGGTTGTGATGTCGTCCCAGCAACAGCGGCTCGCCCGGTGTCCTGCGTTCCAGGCGGGCGAGGTGAAGAGAGGTGATGCACGCGAAAAGATCAAGGCTCTAGCACTCATCCCAAGGACATGCATATGCAGGAGCGCCCGGCGATGCTGGCGGCGCACCAGACAAAGGAGCAAAACACATGAGACTGCCTCGGAAAAAGCGTTTCTGGCGTGTATGGAGCATGATTGGCATGCTCAGCCTCGTCGTTCTGCTGGCAGCATGTGGCGGCGGTGGGGGGCCTTCGGGTACAGGCAGCGGCGGAAAAGGTCCGGCCAATGCTCTGAATGCCTGCCCGAAAAACACCAATACCTCGCCTGCCAACTCTGAGAGTGGACAGATCAATCTGACCGTTGCAGGGTGGTCGTCCAGCCCGGCGGAGGATGCGCTGGTTCAGCAGGCGCTGAATCAGTTCATGCAGCAGAACTCGAACATCAAAGTTACCTGGCAAGTGATCCCCGGTGATTACCCAACCAAGATGCGCGCGAACGTTGCCAGTAACAACGTGCCTGATGTCTTCTACCTCCAGCCCGGTATGGCCCAGGAGTACATCAAAGCGGGCAAGCTGTTGAACCTCAGCCCTTATATGGCGCGGGATAACGTTTCCGCCTCTGATTTCTATGCCTCGCTGATGCAGCCGTTTGACTGCGCCGATGGCACAGTTTACGGCATTGCCAAGGACTGGAACTCGTTGGGCCTGTTCTATAATAAGACGATGTTCCAGCAGGCGGGCCTGGGCGATCCTTCTAACTGGACGTGGAGCGATTTGCAGAACGCTGCCAAGACGCTGACCCAGGGCAACACGCATGGCATTGCGCTGCCAGCCGATACTTCTCGCTGGGGCGCGTTCCTCTTTGCCAATGGCGGCCAGATGCTGTCCAACGATGGAAAGCAGGCGGCATTCGCCAGCCAGCAGGGCATTGACGCGGCGACATTCTATACGTCGTTCCAACTGAACAAGACTGGCGTGCAGCCTGGTGATGTTGGCGCGGGCTGGGATGGTGATGCATTTGGCAAGCAGCAGGTGGCAATGACCTTTGAGGGCGGCTGGATGATCCCCTTCATGAGCCAGACGTTCCCCGATGTCCAGTATGGCATTGCGCCGGTTCCCTCGGCTCCCAATGGCAAGCGCGGCAACCTGCTCTATACCAACGCCTGGGCAGCGTATTCCGGGACGGCGCATCCTGATGCGGCCTGGAAGCTCATTCAGTTCCTGACAGGCGCCGGGCATCAGGGCGACGTGCTGCACGATGGGTTCGCGCTGCCGACGGTCAAATCGCTGGAGAAAGACCCCTACTTCCAGCAAAACCCCGGCGTGGCGGTGTTGCAGCAGGGCGCGGATTACGGGCATGCTGACTTCTATGGCGCGGCGGACAGCAAGGTCCATTCCGAGGTTGCCAACGCGCTGCTAGCCGTCATGCTTGGCAGATCATCGGTGCAGGATGCCTTCAATACGGCGGCGCAGAACGTGAATACCTGGATTCAGCAAAACGTTGGTCCATAGTTCGCTGATACCACAGCCCGGTATCAACCAGTCTATGCGAGAGCAGTAACCTGATGTGCTGGCGAGAGCAGCGGCGCAATCCGCTGCTCTCGCCAACCTACAAAGGAGGACCGAACATGCAGGGGGCATTGCGTGTGCCAGGAGCCGTCAAAGGCGAGCGCGGGAAAGGCATGAGCCGCAAGCTGCGCGAGACGCTTGCCGCTTACGGGTTTCTCAGTCCTTATCTGTTGATCCTCGCCACGTTTACGCTGATTGCCACCGTCTACGCTTTTTATCTCAGTTTCTTTTTCGTAGACTTCGGCTTCACCGAGCCAGAGTTTTACGGCACGAAGAATTATCAGCTTATCTGGTACGATTTGACGCACAACGGCGATTTTCTCATCAGCCTGAAGAACATTCTCTTTTACACCGTTGGGGTGGTCATCCTCCAGACCATTCTGGCGCTGGCGCTGGCGCTGCTGCTCAACCAGAAGGTACGTGGTCGCAGCATTTTCAGAACGTCATTTTTTCTTCCGTCGTTGACTTCTTCGGTTGCTATTTCGTTGATCTTCATCTGGCTGTATAACTCGCAGGGCGTCATCAATTATCTCCTCTCGCTGGTGGGCATTCAAGGGCGGGCCTGGCTCTACGACCCAACTACCGCGCTCCCTTCGGTCATGCTGCTGAATGTCTGGACGACAGCGCCAACCTTTATGCTGCTCTATCTGGCGGCCTTGCAGGATATTCCCGACCACCTCTATGAGGCCGCGCGAGTGGATGGGGCCAGTTCGTGGGACATTCTGCGCAAGATTACGATACCGCTGCTGCGCCCGACAACATTTCTGGTCACGGCGCTGGGTACGATTGGGTCTTTCCAGATGTTCGATCAGGCGTATATCATGGGCGGGGCCGATGGCGGCCCGCTCAAGAGCTTGCTTACCCCTGTGCTGGAGATTTACAATACGGCGTTTGCTGGCTCTAACCCAAGGATGGGCCTTGCTTGCGCTGAGGCGGTGGTGTTGTTTGCGGTGATTTTTCTCTTTACCATCCTTCAGCGGCGTTTTATTGATACGAATATCCAGTATTAGCAGAAAGCAGGCGCCACATGGCGACAACCATCAGCCCGCCCGCTGCTCAAGCGAGGACGCGAACGTTCGCCAGCGAAGATAAAAAGCCTCCAGCGCCGCAGCGGACCTGGCATGTTCTCCTGTATGCGATCTTGATCTTCTACAGCTTGTTTTCGCTGGGGCCATTTCTGTTCGCGTTGATTTCGTCCTTCAAGACCTATGCAGACATATTATCGCCCAGCCTGATTCCACATCCGGTCACGTTTGCCAATTACCAGGAGATTTTTAGCGGAGCCAATCTGTTCCCGCGCTATATTGTGAACTCGCTCATTTACGCGGGGGGAACAGCGGCGCTCAACGTCCTTCTGGCTTCGATGGCAGGCTATGCGTTTGGCCGCATGGAGTTCTTTGGCAAGAACGTCCTCTTTGCGCTGACGCTGGCGGTGCTCATGATTCCCTCGCAGCTTATCCTGATTCCCAAGTTCCTGGTGGCAAATTCGCTGGGACTGACCGATAATCTCGCCGCGCTGATTGTTCCAGCAATGGTCCAGCCAACGATGGTCTTTCTCATGACCCAATTTCTCAAGAGCCTTCCAAGGGAATTAGAAGAGTCGGCGATGATTGATGGCGCTTCGCGCTTGCGCATCTTCTGGCAAATCATTTTGCCGCTGGCGCGTCCGGCGATGACAGCAGTGGCGATTCTCTCCTTCCAGGGCGCGTGGAACGATTTCCTCTGGCCGCTGATCGTTCAGTCCCACCAGCAGAACTACACGTTGACAGTGGGGCTGGCCTTCTTTGGCCGCCAGAACTACATTGCCTACAATCTGCTGCTGGCAGGCGCTGCAATCAATCTCCTTCCGCTGGTCTTCGTCTTCTTTTTCTTCCAGCGATATTTTATCAGGGGGATTTCGACCTCTGGATTGGCCGGGCGATAGCTCTCATCGTGAGAACCAACCGTACTGGCAAGGTTAGCAAAGGGTAGCGAAAGATGACCACTTTTGAGGCACGCTCGCCCCACGCCGATCAGCCCCTTGAGGAGTGGTTGCATCGCGGGCGGGCCTGGTTGGATGAGTTGCAGACACCGATTGGCTTGCGCGCCAGCAGCGCGGCAGGACGTTACCACGCGCTGTTTGGGCGCGATACGCTCTTGACGGTGATGCTAGTTCTGGAGGCGGCGCGGCTGCGGCCTGGGGACAAATCCCTGGGCCACTGGGCGGCGAATCTTGCCGTCAGCAATCTGCGCAAGCTCTCCGCGACGCAGGGAACGCAGGAGCGTGACGAGAATGAGGAGCAGCCGGGCAAGATCGTTCATGAATGCTGGCCGGAAGTCCCGGCCCGTCTCCAGGGCGCTGATGCCGGGAGCCACTGGCCGTTATATGATGGCCGCTACTATGGCGCGGTAGATAGTACCTACCTCTATCTCATGGCTGTTGGCATGGTCTGGGAACAGGCGCCAGAGGGACGCGACCTTATAGCAAGCCTGTGGGAGCATGTGCTGGCCGCTGCGCATTGGGCATTGGAGTACGGCGATGTTGATGGGGATGGATTGATCGAGGCGCAGCCGCGCCAGCCGCGCGGCCTGGGGCTGCGTAATCAGGTCTGGAAAGATAGCAGCGATTCGCTGATACAGGAAGATGGAAGCTGGCCGGAGCCGCCCGTCGCGTGGGTGGAGGTGCAGGGGTATGCGGTTGCCGCCTTTCGCCGCGCGCTCGCCATCTTTCGGGCGCGAGGAGTGGAGCAGGCGCTGCAAGCCAGGATGTCTGCGCGCATTGCGCAGATTGAAGAGCGCCTGATGCAGTTCTGGCTGCCTGAAGAAGATTGCCTGGCGATGGCTTTGACGCGAGAGAAACGGCCTGTTCCGCTGGTATCATCCAACGCCGGGCATGTCCTCTGGTGTGGCGGAATACGCGATACGACGGCGGCTGAGTCGCTGGCGAATCGGTTGCTGTGTGACGATCTGCTGACCACCTGGGGGCTGCGCACGCTGTCGTCGCGCTCCTATGCTTTTGATCCCATGTCTTATCATCGCGGCAGCGTCTGGCCGTTCGATAATGCTATCACTGCTGTGGCGCTCTGGCGCATGGGCAAATACGACGATGCTCGGCTGATTGCGCGGCGGGGCATAGCTGCTATCGAGCATTTTGGCGCCCCGGTGGAACTGTATTGTGTTTTGCCTGCTTCGGGAGGGCATGCGCCGAATCTGAACGGTTCAGAGGCGCTGGCAGAGTATCCACATGCCTGTGCCGTCCAGGCATGGAGTGCTGCGGCGTTGATCTTGTTTGCTGCCCAGTTGCTCGCCATACCCCTGCTCTGACCCCTTCCTTGCGATGCGGCCAGGCGCTGAGAGGATCATTCCTTCAAGCGCCTGGCCGCATCGTTTTGGCGCTACATCGTGCTCGACGCTGCCGGTACCGCCGACGTCCCTTCGGGAAGGGCTTCGCCAGAGCCGCTTGACCGCGCTGGGCGCGGCCATTCTCGCTCCCGTTGGTCGCTCGCGCGTCTCTGCCGCTTGCCTCCCCCTGCGGGGAGCGGCCCTTGCGGGAACTGGGTTCCCGCACTCTCCCTCGCTGCGCTCGGTCGCGGGCCACTGCTCTGCCTCGGCATTCTCGCTCCCGTTGGTCGCTCGCGCGTCCCTCCCTGGCGGCGCAACGGTGTGCCAGGACAAACCTTGCCCTCTGAAGCCCCATGTTCCAGCAGCCCACCGATTCGCCAGCACGGAGCCTGGCGGTACACGCAGATTCGGTACTCTAGCGGTGCGCCGAAGGATTGAGCCTCCAGTCACACTCGCCCCAGCGCCCGCGCTGGCTCTCCGTCAGATAGGATACCAGATAAGCGCCTGATAAAGAGTATCCGGGTAGCAGGTTGATTGGTCGTGAAGGTTAGCGCACGCAGTCGTAGGGACGGCCTTGTAGCGATAGAGGACTGTTGTTGGCGTAAAGTCCAGATTCGTGGTATCGACTGCCAGCCAGCCTTCAGCGCCGCCACCGGAGGGGAGCGTGGTCGCCAGGTCGGAATAGTTCATTGCGATCTCGCTGGCCGATGGCGAGCCGAGTTGGGCTATCCCAATATTGTTTGGTGGCGCAGCCTGTCTGTTGCCACTGACGATGAATTGATGCACATCGCTCGTGCCTCGGATGGTGAGAGCCGTCTTCGCGGTATTCTCGATCTTGAAATGGAACAGCCAGCGTGGCCCGTTCTTGATGATCTGGACCAGCGTGACTGCCATCCCCTCATCGGTGGTTTGCGTTGCGCCCATCCCAGAAGGTTGGGGAGTATAGCGGGTAACGATGGGAGTAGGATTGATAATTCCTACTAGCCCTGTCGCGGCAAAGGTGGTACCCCCGGCCAGTGCCAGGAGCAGGGCGGCTAATCCGATCACAAGATAGCGGCGTCGAATAAAAATCACATCTTGCCTCCTTTCTGCACGCTGGGGTATTAGATGATGTCGTGATAGTAGTATAGACACAGGTCATATGGGCGTTGCGGGGCGGCGTGTGCTGTATGCAGGGGGAGAAGGGCGATGCTTATGGCGAACAGGGCAACGAGGGGTAGCAGAGGTACAGCAATCCTATCCGAGTGCTTGTGGCGCATATCAACGATATCCTTCCGTGTAAGTCTCACTATCCTGAAGTCTTGGTCCTGCCTGGCGCGCTCCTCCTTTCTCCAATAATCTCAAGAGAACAAAGCAGCCTTTTAATCTAGAGGAAGTATAGCAGCAACCGGGTACATTGTCAAGAGTTTTGTTAGTTTCTTTCCAGTCTAGCAATCAGATCCTTTCTTGCTCACCTGTCAATCGGAAGGGAGTGAAGCTGTAGCACAGTCCTGGAGAGATAACGTCAATACCAGGAGTTCTTTGGAGGCTCCTGTTACCACAAAGCTAGGAATAATGCGGCGGAAGATGCTCGCGCGCGTAGAGGGCTGCCTGGGTGCGATCTCTCAGCCCAAGTTTCGAGAGAATATTTGTCATATGGTTTTTAACCGTACCCTCGGTGATAAACAGAGCTTCGCCAATCTCGCGGTTAGACGCGCCTGTGGCAACCAGCTTGAGAATCTCGCGCTCGCGTTCCGTGAGGTCTTCGACATAAGCCAGCGCCGCCGAAGTGGCGGCGGAGGGCGGTGACTTGGGCGCCGCTGGCTGGGCCAGCGCCGCAAAGACTTTGCCCGCGATATGTGGCTGGAGCAGTACCTCACCACGCGCGGCGGCGCGAATGGCGTTGATGAGCTGTTCGGAACTGCTGTCCTTGAGCAGATAACCCAATGCGCCCGCGCGCAAACCCTGATAGATCAGGTCGTCATCATCAAAGGTTGTCAGGATCACGATATGGGTTTCAGGCCAGCGTGCCTTCAGGGCGTGAATGGCCGCGATGCCATCCATGCGCGGCATGCGAATATCCATCAGGATGACATCTGGCGGTGTCTGGCTGGTGTGCAACCGTTCGACAAAGGCCAGCGCGCTCTCGCCATCGCCAGCCATACCCACCACTTCTATATCTGGCTCTAATTCGAGGAGCTTGCGAAAGCCTTCGCGCAGCAGCGCCTGGTCGTCTACAATCAGCACACGCAGCCGTTGATTCATCCTCGCGCTCCTTGCATGGACTCCAGGCGCGCCGAGGTGTTCGCGCTCTGCGTTGATAATACCTGTATCCTGACCGTGACCCGATAGCCAGCCGGTGTCGCCGGGCCGTATGTCACCTGGCCGCCCAGGAGTTCAACGCGCTCACAGAGACCTGGCAAGCCAAATCCACCTGATTTCTGCGCGGCGCTGCCCTGCTCAGCGTCGCCAGCATTGTCAGGAACGGCGAGAGGGCCACGTCCATTATCCAGCGCCAGCAGTTCCAGCCAGCCATCCTCATAGCGCAGGCGCACCAGTGCTTTGCTGGCCTGCGCGTGCTTGCGCACGTTTGTGAGTGCTTCCTGTGCTGCTCGATAGAGCGTCAACTGAACATCCGGCGAGAGCGGCGGCAGTTCAGCCTCAAGATCAAGCGTTAACGCTGTCCCCGGCGCGGCGTGCTTAAACTCGTTCCCCAACTGGGTCAGTGCCTGGGCCAGAGTGAGCGTGGCTATTCCAGCCGGACGGAGCGTCGCCACAGCGTTGCGCACTTCCTGCATGGATTGCGCGGCTACATGGCGGGCTTCAGCGATTTCGGCCTCCAGACGGGATGGATCGCGCTTCACCAGCTTGCTGATAGTCTCAAGCTGTACATTCAGGATCGTCAGGTAATGGCCCAGCGTATCGTGAATCTCGCGGGCAACGCGGGTGCGCTCGCGGGCAATGGTCAATTCCTCCACCTGTGTAGAGTAGCTGCGCAGTTGCGCGTGCGCCGCTTCAAGTTGGCCTCTGGACAGTTCCACCTCTTGCAGCAGCCGCTCGGCGCGTTCCTTTTGCGCCAGCAGCAGATTCATCAGCAGCGAGAACCCGCTTACGAAACTAAGAGCGGCGAGCAGGTTAGCCAGACTTGCCAGCAGGTTGAGTGACCAGCGCCAATCATCGAGGAAAGCCAGGTTGAGAATGATCGCTCCGTAAAGAAGCAGAGCAGCGGTGATGGCCGGGCGTGCGGAAAACAAGGAGAAAAAGATAGAAGCCGTCACCATATAGATGAGCCAATCCCAATCTATGCCGGTACGGCTCAGCAGGCCACTGCTCACTGTCAAAGCTGAGAGGATGAGCGCGTAGACGGGCAGCGAGAAACGCAGATCGGTTTTATACCCCCGCAGCAGCAGCCAGAATGCGGCGCAGTAGAGAAGCTGTAAGGCGGTGAAAGCGAGAAAGTTGCCCAACGTCAGGGGAGTTGCCAGCAGAATGGCGAGCAAGTACCCGATTACAAGCGTGCCAAATGCTGTGATGTTCACCAGTTTCATCAGTTTATCAGAAGGGACTGAAACGCTATGGGCTGGCTGGCTGGACATAAGCAAGCTCCTTACTGAGAGGAGGGAAAGCGTTCTACACGTACCTGCCTCATCCACGCTTATTATAGCCCAAAGGCGGCGCGGTTGAGATGTGAAGAAAGATAGAGCCTGAAGCGGCGAGTCATAGGCGCGGAACCATGACCCGTGACTCGAGTCATGGGGGAAGGGAATAGGGTTGCCAAAAAGAGATGACCTGAATGATGACCAGGCGCACATCTGCCTGGACGAGAGGGCAGCTATACTCGGCTATAGAAAGCACGAAGGGCTGCGCCCTCCGTTTTCAGAAAGGGGCATGAGATGTCGCAAGAAACGGCAGCAGCAGCGGAATCGGCTGCCGAAACATCGGCTGTTGGTGAACTAATGGTAGATGTGCGCAATCTGGTCAAGCGTTATCAACAGAAAGCCGTTGTCAGAGGTGTTTCTTTCGGTGTGCGGCGCGGTGAAATCTTTGGGCTGCTTGGCCCAAATGGGGCAGGCAAAACAACTACGCTGGAAATGATCGAAGGTATCCGCGCGCCTGATGAGGGTACGGCGGTGATCGCGGGCCTGGACATCCGCCGCCAGAAGCGCGCTGTGCAGCGCATCATTGGCGTGCAATTGCAGGCAACCTCGCTCTTTCCAGAATTGACGGTGCAGGAAACCGTTCAGTTCTTCGGCTCGCTCTATCCCAGGGCGCAGCGGGCCAAAGACCTGCTGCGCCTGGTGGCACTGGAAGAGAAAGCCAGAGCCGCTCCAGACGATCTTTCGGGCGGCCAGTGGCAACGGCTGGCGCTGGCGCTGGCGCTGGTGAACGACCCGCAGGTCGTGTTTCTGGATGAGCCTACCGCTGGCCTGGACCCTCAGAGCCGCCGCATGTTGTGGGATACCGTTCTCAACCTGCGCGAACGTGGGAAGACGATCATCATTACGACTCACTATATGGATGAGGCTCAAGCCCTCTGTGACCGGATCGCCATTATGGACGAGGGCCAGATCATCGCGCTGGATACCGCCGCCGGATTGATTGGACGCCTGGGCGCGCGGGCGACGATTGATTGCCACCTGGACGGCGCGGCTCTCGGCGCTGAACTAGGCGAACTGCCAGGCGTGGGCAAAGTGCGCGCGGCCAATGGGCGCTTTGCCCTTCAGACCAGCCAGATGGAGCCAACCCTGCTGGCGCTGCTGGATTATGCCACGCAGCGAGGTATTGCCCTGACCGATCTGCAAGTGCGCACGCCCACACTGGAAGACGTTTTTCTCGATCTGACCGGGCGCGAGCTTCGTCCTGAGCAGGCGTAGGGATATTCATATAGTCAAAAGGGGAACAATCATGGCTACTTTTTTCTCGCTGTTTCGCGCCAACTTTCTGATGGTGCTGCGTCAGCGTGCGGTTATCATTTCCAGCCTGGGCTTGTCGGTCATCTCTGTGCTGATTTTCGGCTTTTTGTTCGGGGATAACGGCGCGGCCCGCATCCAGTTGGGCGTGGTCGATCAAGACCATTCGCCCACCTCAGCCCAGGTCATCAGCGAGCTTCAGAAGACCAACTCACTCCAGGTGTATACAGGCAGCCAGGCTGGAGAAGAGCAAGCCCTGATCGCTGGCAAGCGTGACGCCGTTATCATCATGGCTCCTGGCTTCGGCGCTGGGGTGCTGCATGGCGGCGCGCATCTCAAGGTCATTTACAATCAGGCTGATCCCGTCACCGCCGCCTCTACTAAACTGGCGGTGAGTTCCATTGTTGATGGCATCAATCGCGCTGCTGCCAATCAGCCTGGCCTGGTGACGCTGGATGAGCAGGGTGTTTCGGTGAAAAGCCTGCGCACCATTGATTTTGTCGCCCCCGGCATGGTGGGGATGCTGCTGATGTGGGCCAATCTGAGCGTTGCCGTTCAACTGGTCTTCTGGCGCGAGCAGGGCATCACGAAGCGCCTGGCGGCTACTCCGCTGGCTCCGATTGCCATGATCGGCGCACAATTGCTGGCCCGTCTGCTGCTCTCCGTTATTCAGGAGGTTGTGCTGATCGCCCTGGCGGTCTGGATTTTCAACGTCCATATCTACGGTAATATTGGCTTACTGGCATTGGTCATTGTGTTGGGGGCGTTGATGATGCTGTCCTTTGGCTTTGCCGTTGCAGGGTTCTTCAAGAAATCGCAGGCGGCCAACGCGGCTATTCTGCTGGTCAGCTTCCCCATGATGTTCCTGGGCGGCTCGTACTTCCCGGTCAGCCAGATTACAGGCTTCCTGCAAGGCGTCATTCGCGCTATGCCGCTCTTCTATCTCGATGACGCGCTGCGCCAGATCATCAACAACGGCGCAGGCTGGGCAGCCATCCAGACCAGTGTGCTGATTCTGGCGGCCTGGATTATCGGCTCCCTGCTTCTCACCTGGCGGGCCTTTCGCTGGCAATGATGGGTGAGGAGTTCAGCAGGGGCAAGGCCAGGGTCGCCAGGTGTAACGTGTGACTTTGCAGTACAGGCCGATTTGGAAACACTCACTGGGCGTTTCCACGCCATGCTATACTTGATGGTGGAATGACTACCCTTATCAGTCTTTGCTGGCGTAAATGACGGTTGGTGCAGCTTCCTGCCGGAGGATCACCTCAAGTGGCATCACCTTCTCCTTGCATTTTCCTCCTCGGTCGCTTCGAGGTAACGCATGGGGAGCGAAGTGTGCCCGCCTCTGCCTGGACACGGCGGAAGGCAGCGACACTGCTTCAGCGGCTGGCAGCCGAGCAGCGGCTCTTGAAAGAGCAGGCCATCGAGTTACTCTGGCCGGAGGGGGATCCCCTTGCTGGCGCCAACAACCTGTACCGCACGGTCCATGCCCTTCGCCAGACGCTTGATACTGCGCTTGGCGCTGGGACGGCTGAGGCTCTGTTTACCTTTCACGATGGCGTGTTTGTCCTGGCAGATGGGGTGTGGATAGATGCAGCCGTATTCGAGTCGTTGGCCCACTCCAGGGATCGGGCTGACCTGATCGCTGCTTTGCGCCTCTATACAGGTGATTTTCTCCCTGAGGACCGCTATGCCGAGTGGACGCTGATACCACGCGCCGCGCTCTCCCGTCAGCACCGCGAAGTACGCCTGGGCCTGGCCGCCTATGCCCGCGAGGCGCGTGAATACAGCGACGCCATCACCTTGCTGACCCCATTGCTGACGCGCGACCCGGCTGACGAGGTGGTACATCGTGAGTTGATGGGACTCTACGCCCTGGCAGGTCGTCGCCATGAGGCGCTCCGCCAATATCAAACCTGTGTGGAGGCCCTCTCCGCCGAACTAGCAGTGTCGCCTGATCCACAGACAACAGCACTCTACGCACGCATTGTCAGTGGCGAGCTTGCCTCATCCCCCCTCCCCGTCCATACTGGTTGGATAGCTCCTGTATCCGTCGTACCTGAAGGGGAACACGCGCTGCCGTTGGTCGGGCGCCAGAGCGAACTCGATCTGCTCCTGACACGATTGCGCTCGGCCACAAAGCCGCGCGAGCAGGTGCTGCTCCTGGCAGGAGACTCCGGGGTAGGCAAGACACGCCTGGCTCTGGAGGCGCTGCGCACCATCGCCTCCTCAGGCGTCACCACACTCTTCAGCCGGGCTTATGAACAAGAAGGACAGATGCCCTACCACCCGTTCATTGAAGCCTTTGACCGTTATCTCCTTGAGCACCATCATCGGCCTGGCGAGCATCCCATTACGCACTTTCAACGGTTGGGGGTGAGTGATCCCCAACAAGAACAGTGGGCGCTCTTTCAGGCTGCCTTGACGTTCCTGATGAAACTGGCAGCGCAAGGTCCGGTTGTGCTGCTGATTGATGATCTCCATGCTGCTGATGAGGCGAGCCTTCACCTCTTTCATTATCTGGCGCGTCAAACGCGGGCTGCTCCGGTGATGCTGCTAGCGACCTATCGAAGCGATACAGGCGCTCAGGTAACAACTCCCTTCGGCGCCCTCTTGAACGCCCTTTATCACGAACATCTTAGCGAGACGCTCAACCTGGCGCCACTGGTAAAGAGCAGTGTGGCAAGTATGATCGCTTTTCTTCTTGGCGGACAGATTTCTCTGTCTCTGCTGGAGGCCATGTTTGCCATCACCGAGGGAAACCCGTTCTTTGTTGAGGAAATTACCCGCATGCTGCTCAAGTCGGGACAGGTGGAGGAAGGTGTAGGGCAGTGGCGGCTGAAGTCAGGCGTAGAACTCCCCGTGCCGAGCGGACTCGCAGGGTTACTGCGCGAGCGCATCAGCCGTTTGGGGGCGTCAATCGAAACGGCGCTCAAGACGGCTGCGGTGGTCGGACGAGAATTTCAGTTTGATCTCCTGCGCCGCCTGGTTCCTCTCTCCGAAGGGGAGTTGCTTGATGCCCTGGATGCCGCGCTTGATAGCCACTTGCTTGAGGAGACGGTAGACGGGTACTCCTTCCACCATCCGTTGACACGTCGTGCTCTCTATGATGCGCTTACCCGCGAACGGCGGGTGCTGCTGCATACACGCACCGCTGAGGCCATCGAAGCAGCGTATGCAACCCGGTCTGAGGGGCTGTTCCCCTCTGTAGAAGCGTTGGCCTTTCACTATGAGCGCAGCGCCTGTCGTGATCATGCCATCCCATATCTCCTTCAGGCAGGGATGAAAGCAGCAGACCTCTACGCGTTCGAGGTCGCGGTAAGCTGCTTCGAGCGTGCGCTGGCGCTCATGGACGAGTTAGGAGTACATGACCCGGCCCATCGTTGGAACGTTCTGAAGGCGCTCGGCTGGTGGGGCCTTATCCTGGGGGATACCTCCCACGCCGTTACCCGTCTTGAGCAGGCGCTGACCTCACTGCCGACGACGGATTGGCAGCCGCCAGGCCGCGACCAGGCACGTATGCATCAGATGGCGGCGGTGTTGCTGCTCAACGCGGGAAAGATAGCAGAGGCGGAAAACCACTTACAGGCGGCGATAGCAATGGTTGATGAACACGAGGACGCTGACGAGTATGCCTTTGCCCTCTATCACTTTGCCGTCTTCTACTGGCATCGAGGCGAGTTTCAGCAGGCGCTGGTGGCCGCGCAGAAAAGCCTGGCTATTGCGGAACACCTCAAGAAGCCAATTTCCCTCGCTCGCGCCTATGAAATGCTGGCGTTAGTCTGTCATTCCCTGGGCGAATGGCAGCGCGGTCTCGACTTTGAGCAGCAGCGCGCTCGCTTGACTGGCCCCGAACTGGATGTCACCGAGGCTTTTGATATTCACCTGTGCCTATGGGAATATCATTTGTATGGCGATCAGGGCTATAAAGAAATAAAGCAAGCCGTACAGACGATGCTCACACAAGCTCAACGTATGGGCGCGGCGCGGGCGGTCGCGCTGTGTCACTGTTTTGATGGAACGCTTGAGTTTCAATCAGGCCATTGGGCCAGCGCAGAGGCGGCGCTGCGCAATTCTATCCAGCTCTTCCGCCAGATCGGCGCCGCCTTTGGCGAGGCGATAGCTTGCCAGCGGTTGGGGGCGCTCCTCACGGGGAGTGGCAGGATAGACGAAGGACTGGTAACGCTCTATGAGGGGCTGGACGCTGCGAAACGGGCGCTGTTGCGCGCCCATTGCCTCACCCGTGTGAACGCCTCGCTCGTGCACAACCGCCTGGCTGCGGGCGACCTTCTGGCTGCCGACCAGGCTCTGAACCTGGGGCTGACGATGAGCGAGCGTCATGGGAATTGCTCCACCTGTTATTCGCTGTTGCTTCCGGCGGCGATCAGCCTGCGCATAGCACAGGGCAATCTGGAGGAGGCGCTGCGCTTTTGCCTCCAACTAGACCAGGCAGCAGCAAAGTATGCCAGCCACATGTGGGTGGCGATGGCGCATCAAGCGCATGGCGAACTGGCGGCGGCCCAGGGAAAACATCAGGACGCCTTAAACGATTTTGCAAACGCCCTGTCCAGTTTCCGCTCTGCCGGAAACGAGTATGAGACCGCGCGCTGCTTAACCGCTATTGCAAGCATTCATCTCACCTGGAGGGCCGCTGGCGATGCCCAACTAGCCCGGAAAGCTCAGGAGGAAGCACAGCAGATTTTCGAGAGATTGGGTGTCGTCTGACCCCTCGTCACAGACGCTCTATTTTGCAGGCCGGAACACCTGTTCCGGCCTTTTTCTATGGAGTTTTACAAAAGAAGGGCAAAGTAAGACCAAAGTAAGAATTTTGGGAGATGGAAAGGTTATCCTCCAGGTAAATTGATTGTGCTGAGGGTTCAGGCAACCCTGCTCAAACAGCCAGGAAAGGAAATGCACCTCAAATGAACGAACGCGCCGACTCCAGCTTGCAAGCAGATGCCTTCTATGATGCTGGGGATCGCGGCTGTGCCAGTGGCGCCCTGGACGCCATCGCCGATTGCATGCGTCGTCTGGCATCCAACCAGACCCTGGAGATTCGGGCGACTGATCCCAGCGTGACGGTTGATCTGACCGCCTGGTGCCGACTGACCGGCCATAGCCTGGTCCTGCACGCGGGCGACCGTTATCTCATTCGCCATAAGTAAGAGGAGTTGGGGGTCGTTGTGGCTCTCAGAACACCAGCAAGAGCACAGGAGGATACCAATGGGACACGTTATGGTTCACAACACTTGTGGGAAAGAAGACGCTGAGCGGGCGTCGCTGGCCCTGGTGGTCGGTAATACCGCGCTCTCTTCCAGGCAAGAGGCCACGCTGCTGCTGACCCTGGAGGGCGTGCGCGTCGCCACCCAGGGCTATGCTGAAGGGGTGCAGGCTCAGGATTTCCAGCCGCTCAAGGACTTGATTCAGCAATTTACAACCAGAGGTGGGAAAATCTGGGTCTGTGGCGCGTGCGCGAAGCCACGCCAGATTACGCAAGAGCATCTGGTAGAAGGGGCGCAGATCATCGGCGCGGCCACTGCCGTCGAGGCGCTGGTCAACGGAGCACAGTCCCTCAGTTTCTGAGGAGGCGCTGCGCCGGACGCAGATAATCTCTCTGCCTGAGAGAACTTCAACCGATGACCAGACAACAAGGACAGCCAGCAGAGATGCTCCTTGGGAGCATCTCTGCCACAAGGAGCCAATCGCCATGCAATCGCCAGAGTTGTTGCTGCGCCAATGTGCCAGCGTCAACGCGATCTTCCATGCCGTCGCCGATGATCTCTCCCTTGAGGAGTGGACCACGCGCATCGTGCCAGAGACGAATCTGCTTGGCTTTGATCTTTGGCACGTTGCCAGAACCCAGGACTGGGCGCTGCACACCCTGATCTGCGGAGTGCCGGAGGTCATCAGCGACCCGCAGTGGGCAGGCAAAGGCGCGTTGACCACGCCTGGCATCGGTGTCGGGATGACTCAGTTAGAAGCCGATCAGCTTGCCCACCAGGTGACGAAAGGCGATGTGATCGCCTATGGGGATGCGGTCCATGTGCGGCTACTTACCTGGCTGTCGGCCCTCGATGAGCAGACCCTGGATGAGATGCCAGATGTGCTGGCGCACTATCAGACGCATCCAGAATATCTGACGCCTGCGATGCAAGCTGAAGTACCCTGGGTTACAGAACACCCGTCCGTCTGGCGCTGCCTGATGCCCGGCCTGGGCCATGTCAGAGATCATCTGGCTGAAGCGGACCTGCTGAAACGCTTCTGGCGACATCAGCAGCACTTCAGCGCCAGCAGCCGCGAGCATACAACACCTGGAAAACGCTAATTGCTCCGCTTGCGAAGCGCGCGTCTCGCGCAAGAGCGGTAAGGAACCCCATTTCTTGCCCTCGCAGGTTGTAGGAGACTGAATAATAAAGCAGCTCAGGAGGGCGCGTGTCGGCTCAGCAGCGAATTCACAACCTCTGCTGCCTGGTCGCTCTGGTCGAGGTCTGGAATGCACGGCCAGAGGAGTACTTCGTGGTTCTAGCAAACATGAGGTGTTGGCAAGCGAGGCATGGTACTTGTAGCGCCGCCTTCCAGGCGGCCACCGTTGCGCCAGGGCGAGCGTTGCCCTGCGGGCCACCGCACCAACGGGCCAGCGTTGAGCCGCCAGGAGGGACGCGCGAGCGACCACCGGGAGCGAGACTGCCGAGGCCCAGCCGAGGCAAGCGGCCCTTCCCGAAGGGGGGCGGCGCTACAAGTGGCAACCCCCGATAGATGGTGGAACTGTACTTCGTCCTGGAGCTGGAATAGCACATTGACGTACCCGTCTCTCTCAGGTATGCTGCTAGCATGGGTATTTTCTGTTGAGAGGTGGGTAATTCTTTGGGTAAAACTATTACCCAGTCCTTCTCACTGTTTTCATACTTCAGCGATCTCTTAACCTGAAGAGGAAGGCATCTCTATGGGAACATCAGGAGGATAGACTCATGGCACGCCATCTGATTGCGCGAGTGGTTAACGATCAATTCATCCCGCTTGATGCTTCTGGGAGCGAACTGCCTGAAATTACCGTAGGAACGGATGCCTGGTATACCTGGCTGAACGCTTGTGAGAGCCAGTCCTTTGCCTATCATACTGCCTCTGGCGCATTGACGGCCCGGCGCGAGTTACGGCATGGCTGCTGGTACTGGTATGCCTACCGCGCTCAGCATGGGAAGCTGGGCAAGGTGTACCTTGGAAAAGCAGAGGAACTTTCATCGCAACGCCTGGCTGAAGCCCTCAAAAAACTCACTCTGCCCCGCACCTTGCCAGCAGA
This sequence comes from Ktedonobacterales bacterium, assembly GCA_036557285.1. NCBI lineage: Bacteria > Bacillati > Chloroflexota > Ktedonobacteria > Ktedonobacterales > Ktedonobacterales bacterium. Next base: position 98,507 of record DATBHW010000076.1, on the reverse strand, counting down.
TGGTCGGAACACCGGGGATGATCTCCCGATCCTGGAACAACCGATGGTCTTGCTCACGACGAAGAGAGCGATTCCATCCCCTCCCCCCCACCTGGTCACACGTCCACGCTTGCTACAGGTATTACAACAAGGCGCTGTGAGGTCGCTTACACTGGTCTGCGCCCCCGCTGGATTTGGCAAAACGACTCTCTTAGGTGAATGGGCTATCGCTCGTGGGCGTTCAGTAGCCTGGCTTTCCCTGGATGAAGAGGATAATGACCCACGCCGTTTTCTTGCCTACCTGATTGGGGCGCTCCAGAAGCCACATCCAGTGCTGGGCAGTACAATCCGCAACACATGCTCCCTTGCTTCGCAGGATTCACTAACCGAAGCTATGATGGTGTTGCTCAACGAACTCGCCACTCTGCCCACAGCAGTGACCATCATCCTTGATAATTATCATGTCATCGAGCATGAGGCGATCCACGCCGCGCTTAAGATGGCGCTTGATCACCTCCCCGCACACGTCCATCTGATGATCGCCAGCCGCCATGAGCCGCCTTTTCCCCTCGCGCGATTACGCGCCTCTGGAAAGCTCATCGAACTCAGTGCCGCTGCGCTCCGTTTTACTCATGAGGAGGTCGAGACATGGTTCACCTCTGCGGTGGAACGCGCGTTGGGGCCAGCAGAGATTACTATCCTGCGCCAGCGAACGGAGGGCTGGATTGCAGGCTTGCAACTGGCTGCGGTTGCTCTGCAAGAAGAGGATAACCTTGCCCGTTTTGTGGCGAGCTTTGCTGGAAACCATCAGTACGTCCTGGCCTACCTGCTTGAAGAGATACTTGAACCCCAGCCCGCATACATTCGGTCTTTCCTGCTGCATACATCCATTCTTGAGAGCTTAAATAGCTCGCTGTGCTGTGCTGTAGCTGACCAGGAGGATGCACAGAGCGTGCTGGAGTATCTGGAGCGAGCGAACCTGTTCCTCTTCCCACAGGCTGAGCAAGGTGGCTGGTATCGTTACCACCAACTCTTTGCCGAGGCGCTCCGCCATCAGCTTGAGCGCACCCAGCCAGAATTGGTCCCCATCCTCCACGCACGCGCCAGCCAGTGGTTTGAGGCGCGCGGCTGCCCCAAAGACGCCATCAGGCATTCCCTGGAAGCACGAGATTTCGAGCGTGCAGCAGGGCTGATCGAGCAGGCAGCAGAGGGTTTTATCAGGATTGGAGAAATCACCACCTTGCAGCATTGGCTGGCCGCATTGCCCAATGCGGTGGTCCGCGCCAGCCCCCGCCTCTGCATTACTGCTGCTTGGCTCTCGTTTATCACCTCCGAAGTCGCTCTATTTTTCTCCTGGGTAGATGCTGCCGAGCAGGCGCTACAGGTGAGACAGGAAACGCTGCCTCTGGCAACCGCTGTCGCTTTGCAAGGGGAGATCGCCGCGCTGCGTGCCATCTATGCGCTTTCGTCTAATGACGTTGCCAGCGCCATCGCCACCTGTCGGCAGGCGCTTCAGCATCTGCCGACAGAAAGCCTATATCCACGTAGTCTGGTCTTGCTGATTCTGGGGATTGCCTATTCCAGAGGGGGGAGTGTGAGTGCTGGAACAAAAGCCATCATGGAGGCGAGCAGCCGCCTCCAGGTCACGGGCCACGCACTCCTGTACCCATACGGCCTGGCGCTCCAGGCTGAGCTGTTTATGGCACAAGGCTCCACTTCCCAGGCGGCGAAGATTTACCAACAGGTACTCACCCTTGCTCCAGAGCAGGATGTCCCCTCTCTTTTGGCGACAGGGGCGGCTCATGTTGGCCTGAGCTATTTGTTCTGGGAGTGGAATAATTTAGATGCAGCCCGGCAGCATTTGCTGCAAGCCTGGGATAGAGGGCTGCAAATACAGAGCGGAAATATCCTGAGCAATAGCGCGCTCCTCCTCGCCCTGGTCTCGCAAGCGCAAGGAAATAGAGAAGCAGCAGATTTGTGGTTGCAACAAACCGAGATTATCTGCCAGAAAGCAGGACACGTTGAGTCTCTTGCTGCTGTGGCCGCAGGCCGCGCCAGACTCTCTCTGGCAGCGGGTCGTATGGAAGAAGCCCTGATCTGGATGCGTGGGCGCGCTGATTTCCTCGAAGACCCGAATAACACACGTAGCGAGTTTGAACAATTGACGCTGGCGCGCGTACTCATTGCGGTCGGTCGTGTCGGCGCTGATGAATCCGCTGTGCAGCGCGCTCGCGCGCTGTTGGAGCGTTTGCGCGCCGCCGCCGAGGCAGCAGGAAGGGTGAGATCGCTGCTGGAGGCCCTGGCTCTGCAAGCCCTGGCGCTCCAACTTCAGGGTGACAATGCAGGCGCTCTCGCGGCGCTGGGTCGAGCGGTGTCTCTCGCCGAGCCAGGACGGTACATCCGCCTGTTTTTGGGCGAGGGAGAGCCGATGTCCAGGCTTTTGCGGCAACTGCTAGAGCAGTACCGAACACAGAAGACGACAGGACAGAAGCTCAGCCGGGTCTATCTCTCCAATTTACTCAAGGTGTTTGCGCACCCGGAGACATCTTCCCTGCCAACGTCCCCAACGCAGGTCCAGCCACTGTTTGATCCCTTGAGTTGGCGCGAGCGTGAAGTGCTGCGGCTGATGGCTTCTGGGCGCAAAAACCGGGAGATTGCTGAAGAGTTGGTAGTGGTCACTGGAACCGTCAAATCCCATATCAACACGATCTACGCGAAGCTGGGAGTGACCAACCGGGTCCAGGCTGTTGCCTACGCGCACACACTGGGTCTCCTCTAATTCCGTTCCCCCCCACTGAGCGGCAATCTCATCATCCATTCCAGGAGGTACCCCTTCGTCTGCCTAAAAAGCCACCCCCTGGTGTATCCTTTGGTAGATGGTTCCTCTCAGATGCTCAGGTACACTGTCTCGCAAGAGAGCAGACATTTACTTTTCAGGGAGGAATCCGTGAAAGCGCGCCCAGCCCCCATAGTGACGACAAGCACCCACCTGCAAGACCTGGAACACCAGGTTGGCAAGGTTCTGGATGAGTGGAAAGTGCCTGGCCTGGCCCTGCTGATCCTCAAGGATGGTGAAGTAGTCCTTTCGCGGGGCTTTGGCAAGCGCAGCGTGGCAGAGAACCTGGAGGTGACGCCGCACACGCTTTTCCCGATTGGTTCCTCTGGCAAAGCCTTCACAGCGGCGGCCATCGCCATGTTGGTGGAAGAGGGCAAGCTGGAGTGGGATAAACCGGTCCGGCACTATCTGCCCACCTTTACGCTGCACGATCCCTTTGCGACCGAGCGCATGACCCCGCGTGATCTGCTGACCCATCGCAGCGGCCTGCCCTGCCATGAGATCATGTGGTACAAGGCGCTTTTTACGCGCAAAGAAGCTGTCGAACGCTTACAGTACCTCGAACCCAATATAGACTTTCGCGTGATGTTCCAGTACCAGAACCTGATGTACGCGACAGCAGGCTATCTGGTTGAGTGTGTCACAGGCCAGACCTGGGAGGAGTTTGTTGCAAAGCGCATCTTTAAGCCGCTGGGCATGGATAGCACAAATACCTCCGTCCATGACTCGCAGCAGACCGACGATTACGCGCTGCCTTATGCTGAGGAAGAGGATGAAGTCAAAGAGGTTCCCTTCTATGATCGATTGCAGGCTATGGGTCCGGCGGGCGGCATAAACAGCACCCTGGAAGACATCAAGCATTGGTTGCTGTTCCAGCTGAACAACGGCAAACACGGAGAGACACAACTGCTGGCCGCCGAGCACCTCGTCCAGAATCATACCCCTCAGATGCTCATCCCTGCGTCGCCGGTCCTCAATTTTCAGGAGTTCTCAACGTCCAGCTATGGCATGGGCTGGGTAATCAGTGCCTTCCGTGGGCATCGGATGCTCCAGCATAGTGGAGGGATTGATGGCTTCTCCGCCGAGGTTGCGCTCTTGCCCGACGACCAGGCAGCAGTGGCCGTTTTCACGAATCTTGGCGGCACAGTCGCCCCCTATGTCGCCGCCTTCTATGCCTGTGATTACCTGCTGGGGGCAGAAGTATCCGATTGGAATGGGCGCTGGAAAGAAGAGTTTGGCAAAGCGAAAACGCTGGGGGAGCAGCAACTGGCGGCACTCGGCAAGGTCGAGCGCGTACCCGACGCCCCGCCCTCTCACCCATTGGAGGCGTATACCGGCGAGTACGCGCATCCCGGCTATGGTGCCGTAACGGTTACACTCAACGATGGTCAGTTGCACTTCGCCTATAACGATGTGACCGCCCCATTGACCCATATCCACTACGATCTCTTCGAGATGCTCATTAAGCTCGCTCAATACAAGGCGAAGGTGTCATTTACCACCGGAGAAACGGGAACCATCGAGAGCCTGGCAGCCAATCTGGAGCCAGCGGTGAAACCCATCGTCTTCACGCGCGTTGCAAGCAAAGCAGAACCAGCAGAGAGGGAAAATGAATGAGTCAACAGGTACACACGGCAGCTATTACCCCGCAACTCAAGGGTTTTGAGGACGATGTATACAGCGCAATGGAGGATGGGAAGGTTCCAGGGGCTGCCGTGCTTATTATCAAAGACGGCGAGGTGCTCTTCTCGCGGGGCTTTGGCAAGCGCAGCGTGGCAGAGAACCTGGAGGTGACGCCGCACACGCTTTTCCCGATTGGCTCCTCTGGCAAAGCCTTCACAGCGGCGGCCATCGCCATGTTGGTGGAAGAGGGCAAGCTGGAGTGGGATAAACCGGTCCGGCACTATCTGCCCACCTTTACGCTGCACGATCCCTTTGCGACCGAGCGTATGATGGTGCGCGATCTCTTGTGCCATCGCAGCGGGCTGCCCCGCCACGAATTTCTCTGGTACGGCTCGAACTTCACGCGCAAAGAGATCGTCGAGCGTTTAGCCTATCTCGAACCTAACGCCGATTTTCGCGCGCGCTACCAGTACCAGAACCTGATGTACGCGACGGCGGGCTATCTGGTTGAGTGTGTCACAGGCCAGACCTGGGAGGAGTTTGTTGCAGAGCGCATCTTTAAGCCGCTGGGCATGACCAGCAGCAACACTGCGGTAGAGGCTTCGCTCGCAACCAGCGATTACGCGCTGCCCTATCAAGAGAAAAAGGACGAGATTAAGGAAGTCCCTTTTTACCGCAAATTCCAGGTTATTGGCCCGGCGGGTGGCATCAACACCAACCTGGAAGATATGGAATACTGGCTGCGCTTTCAGTTGAACGAAGGCAAACACGGAGAGACGCAACTGCTGGCCGCCGAACACCTGGCTCAGAACCACACTCCCCATACGGTCATCCCGGCGGGCGAAGCGATTCCAATGGGCAAACACCCAGAGATTGCCAACTGGTGCTACGGGCAGGGCTGGTTCATTGGCTCGTATCGCGGCCATCGCATGGTTCAGCACGGCGGCTCGATTGACGGCTTTATGGCCGAGGTCGCCCTTTTGCCCGACGAAAACACAGCGGTGGCCGTCTTCACGAATCGCGGCGGTACCCTTGTCCCTTATATCATCGCCTTCACTGCCTGTGATCGCTTGCTCGGCGCTGAAAAGACGGATTGGAACGGGCGCTTGCAGAAAGAGTTCGCGGATCTCAAAGCCCAGGCGGAAAAGCAACTCGCGGAAATGCAGAAAGCCGAGCCTGCGATTCCCGATACCCAACCCTCGCACGCGCTTGACGCCTATTGCGGGCGTTATGAGCATCCCGGCTATGGTGTTGTGACTATCAGTCAGGTCGAAGATCGCTTACAATGCACCTATAACGATATTCCCTCATCCCTGACTCACGTCCACTACGACATCTTCGAGTTGAACCTCGAACGCTTTGAGTTCAAAGCAAAAGTGTCGTTTGCTACTGCCGAGAAAGGAGAGATAGATAGCCTGGCTGTCAAGCTGGAGCCGACGGTGAAAGCGCAGGTCTTCACTCGCGTGCCAGACTTATCAACAAAATGAAACTCACTGGTGTGTTTCGTTGCGCAACCTGATACATGGACGTGTCAGTATTTAAGGAGCTATTCGTATGCAAGAACAGACACGCACTCGTCCAATCTTGTTTTCCATCTTCATGTGCCTGCTCGTTCTGTTGATGGCTGCTTGTGGCAGCCCAACCCCTAACCCCCAGGGCAACGCAGCGCCTCCTGACAAGCAGGTGTTACGGTACCCAATTGGAGCGGCGGATTTCTCGTCGCTCGATCCTGCTGTGAGCGCCGCAACGACAGATTACACGGCTGTCAGCTTGATCTTTTCTGGCCTGGTGCGACTCAACAGTGACAACTCAGTGGTACTCGACCTGGCGTCTTCTTACCAGGCGTCCTCGGATGGGCTGTCCTATACGTTTACGCTTCGTCCCAACCTGACCTTTAGCGATGGCACACCCCTGACAGCGACGGATGTCGCCTATAGTATCAACCGGACCTTATCGCCAGCGACGGCCTCTCCTACCGCCTCGTTTCTGTCGGCAATCAAAGATTTTCTCCTCATGCTTACCGGCCAGATTCCAACCCTGATTGGCGATAGTCTGATTGTGAAGGATCCCCAGACCATTACCATCGTTTTGAGTACTCCTGCCCCCTATTTCCTGCAAGAACTGGCAGGAAACAATACGCATGTGGTCAATAAGGCGCTGATTGACAAATATGGCGCCTCCTGGACGGATCACCTGGGGGAGGGTGCTGGCGCTGGAGTTTTCAAAGTGGACAGCTACAGCCACAGCCAGGGGATGGTTCTGGTTCCCAATTCTCATTACTACGGGGCCAAAGCCCGCTTGCAGAAGCTCGAATTCTTGCCAGCGAGTGATCCAGCCACCGTGTATAAAGAGTATCTGGCAGGTCAGATTGACTATGCCGGGATTCCACTTGCCAATCTCGCTGGAGCCAAATCGCGCAGCGACTACCACCATGCCGCTGTTCTGAATATTGATTTCCTGGCGATGAATTTCCTGGCGAAGCCTTTCGACAACCTCAAGATTCGCCAGGCTTTTGCTCTGGCGATCAACAAGGATATTCTAGCCAGTAACGTCTTGCACGGCGCGTATGTGCCGACCAACCATCTCTTACCGCAGGGTATGCCAGGCTATAATCAGAAATTAACGGGACCAGCTGGTGTAAGCGGTACTGCGGGTGACCCGACAAGGGCGAAGCAGCTGTTGAATGAGGGATTGGAAGAGGCAGGATACACACCCAGCACGTTATCTGCCATCACCTTTACCTTCCCCAACCTTGGTCAGGATTTCCAGAATGTGGCCGAGGCGATTGTGCAACAATGGCAAGCGGCCCTCGGTATTACGGTGCAACTAAAGGTAGAGGATCCCGCTACCTTTGTGTCGCGAGACCTGCCTGCTACCAAAGGCCACGACGGCCCCCTACAGATCTGGTTCCTGGGATACTCGTATCTCGCCGATCCGTTCTTCTGGCTGAATACCTTCTTCGGCACAGAGGGATCGCTCAACGATGGAAACTATGGGCAAACCCCTGATCAACAGGCGGTTCAGCAACAGTTGGAGACGGCAGCGACGAATAGCAACGCTGAGCAGCGCACGCAACAATACAATGACGCCGAGCAGAAAATCGTCAATGACGTGGGCTGGGTTCCGCTGATTCAGGGGGGACTTGACGTATTGATTAATCCGAAGGTGCAGAATCTCGCGGCGAATGGTCCTACCAAGACCTGGAGCGATGTCTACATCTCGGTGTAGAACAGGAAGATAGCTCAGAGGCGCATCTCTTGAACTCCTGGGGAGTCTATGAGCAATCGCTAGTTCACCGGCTGGCGATTGCTCATGGGTTTCAAGATGATGAAAGGAGAAAAGGGGCATTTTGTGGTCCAGATGCTTGTAAAACGGCTGGTTGGCCTGATCTTGATTGTTCTGGCAATAACCTTTGTCACCTTCATTTTGGGGTATATGGCTCCAGGTGATCCTATTCGCATCCTCCTGGGGCAGCAATTTAATCCCACCGTGTATGCTCTGCTCAGGCATAAGTATGGCCTCGATCAGCCCTGGTATCAACAGTATGAAACCTTTCTCTTCAATCTCTTTCACTTCAACCTGGGAACCTCTTACACCCAGACAAATCGTCCTGTCTGGGATATTCTCAAAGAGGGCGTACCAATCTCAGTTGAACTGGGCTTCTGGGCGCTTGTGATTGAGTTTCTGGTTGGCATTCCGCTGGGCATCCTGGCAGCGACCAGGGCGGGTACCTGGAGCGATACCCTGAGTACGGGCGCGCTCCTGATAGCCTATACCATACCCACCTTCATTACGTGCGTGTTCGTGCAGGTTCTCGTGGTCTGGGTCGATCAGCAGACCAACATTGGCTGGCCGGTTGCCGGTTGGGGCGCGCCCTGGCACTATGACTGGGGCGATTTACGATACAAGATCGCCCCCATCCTGATCCTGTCTTTAGGCGGCATCGCCTACATTGCTCGTTTTACCCGCTCCAATCTTCTAGAGGTTATCCATCAGGATTATATCCGCACGGCTCGCGGCAAAGGGTTATCAGAACGTGTGGTAATCTATCGGCATGCTCTGCGCAATGCTTTGATCCCGCTGGTAACTCTCCTGGGCCTCTCTTTGGGTTTGCTGATTGCGGGAACCTTCTTTATCGAGTTTATCTTTAACATTCCCGGTATTGCAAACATTACGATTCGCTCGGTTATGGCGTATGACTACCCGGTGATCCAGGCAACGGCTATCCTGCTCGCTTTCGGTGTGGTTCTGGGCAACCTTCTCTCGGATCTCCTCTATTCTCTGGTTGATCCACGCATTAAATTCGCTTAGGTGAGAGAGAAGATTTTCATGAGTACAGAAATTACCAGACCAGCAGAGCAAGCTTCAACCGAACTCCCCGCTCCGCCAGCACATTCAGCCACACGGGAGCCATTGCGCCCGTTCCGCCGCGATAAACGCGCCATGATCAGTCTGTACCTGCTGCTGTTCTTCGTTTTTGTCGCGCTGTTTGGCCCGCTCATCTATCAACACATCGGGAGTCCCTATCAGAGCGCGCTGAATGGCGTTGTACCCGCGACCATTTACCACAACCCTTATCACCAGGAACTGGAGAACCAGGATGAATTTATCTCCGCGCAGTACTGGCTGGGAACCGATGACCTGGGACGAGATTTGCTGGCGCGGCTGATGCAAGGGGTACTGGTCTCGCTTACTGTCGCTATGATGGTCGAGTTGATCGTGCTGGGATTGGGGGTAACTATCGGGGTGCTGGCCGGTTACTATGGGGGCTGGGTGGACCAGGTTCTGGCGCGTTTCATTGATTTTATCTTTGCTTTTCCCAGCTTTCTATTTGTGATCCTGCTTGCCAGTATCTTCGGACCCTGGGCCGATACGCATTTGCGGAATATTCCGCTCATTGGCTCCAATGGGAACGCGCGCCTGGTGATCGTCTCATTGGCCTTAGCAGTTACCGGGTGGCCGTTGATGGCACGCTATGTCCGAGGACAAGCTCTCCAGATTAAGGAACAGCCATTTGTGGAAGCAGCGCGTGTCTGCGGAACCCCCAATGGGCGGATCATCAGACGCCACATCCTCCCCCATCTGCTGAACATCATTGTGCTGACTGCCACGCTTGATCTGAGGGGGATCATTGTGGGAGAAGCTGGCATTAGCCTGCTAGGATTGGGGGTACAGCCGCCTGGTTCGAGCCTGGGCCTGATGATTGTGCAGGGATCAAACCTCATTGATACGCATCCCTGGGGGGTTTTGTTGCCGTCGCTGGTACTCACGATCATCGTACTGGCGCTCTCCTATGTGGGCGATGGCGTACAAAAAGCCTTTGACCCTCGACTGAAAAACACCTGATATGCGCTTTTGCAATTCATCTTTCCCTTTCAAAGGAGCATACGATGGCTGAAGAAAAACGCGCGCTTTCCCTGGAGGATTTCTGGCAACTCAAGACGGTGGCTGATCCCCAGCCTTCGCCCGATGGCACGCAGGTTGCCTACGTGGTGGGCAGCTATGACGAGAGGAAGAATCAGGCTCACTTGGCGATCTGGTTGGCCTCATTGGAGCATGGACAGTGCCGCCAGTTGACGAGCGGAGAGAGCCAGGATATGCAGCCGCGCTGGTCGCCTGATGGCTCGCGGCTGGCTTTTGTCTCAACGCGCCATGAGGGAAAGCCGCAACTCTTCCTCATTGAAGTGGCTGGCGGAGAGGCGCGACGCCTCACCAGCGTGGCCGATGGCGCGACTTCGCCGCTCTGGTCGCCCGATAGCAAGCACCTCTGCTACACCTCAACGCCGGACACGGATCGGCAGAAGGTTGCCCAGGAGACAGCCTGGTTCGAGGCACACAGCGAGGTTGATAAAAACGCTCCGCGTCTGCGCCGCCAGACCACGCTCCTCACACGTTTCGACGGGCGCGGCTACATCGAGCGCCGCGCTCAGCTCTTTTTGCTCAACCTGGACGATGCACAAGCCGAACCGCGCCAGCTCACCCAGGGCGATTTTGACGCGGCTCAGGCGGCCTGGTCGCCCGATGGGGCGCTGATCGCGTTTGTGGCGAATCGCTCCGACGACGCCAATGCCAGCCTGGCAAGCGACATCTGGACGGTCGCTGTCGAGAGCGGTGAACTGCAACGCCTTACTGATGGCGATCTCAGCGCCATGTTTCCGGCCTGGTCGCCCAACGGAGAAACCATTGCGTTCTTCGCGGAACACCCCTTGAACGCCCGGAGCGGCTATGAAGACGCGCACATCTGGCTGGTTTCGCGTTCTGGCGGCGATCAGCGCGATCTCATGAGCCATCTTGATCGCTCGTTGGCCGCGGTACAACCCGACTATTACTTCGGGGCGGGCGCTACACCTGTCTGGACCCCGGATGGGCAAAGGCTCTCTTTTGTGAGCGCCGATCATGGGGCAAATGCGATCTTCACGCTCGCGGTCGAGGCTGGCGACTGCTGGCGCGTTTCATCCACCGCCGCGGACATCGTTGCCTTGCAGAGTGTGGAGGCTTGCCAGATGTTCGTGGGCGTGGCGGCAATGTCAGAGCAGCCCTACGATCTTTTCACTCTTCCCTGGAGCGGAGGTGAGCTTCAACCGCTGGTTGGCGTCAACCAGACTTTGCTCGCGGAAGTGAGCATCGCGCCGACCGAGCGCATCAGCTTCACTGGCCCCGACGGGTGGGAAATCGAGGGCTGGCTTGTCAGGCCACTGCATGCTGAACGTCCCTACCCGCTGATTCTCCATATTCACGGAGGGCCATACAGCGCGTGGGGGCACAGCTTCTACTTCCAGGCCCAGGCGCTGGCAGGCGCTGGGTATGCCTCGCTCTATATCAATCCGCGTGGCAGCAAAGGCTATGGTCTGGCCTTCACGCAAGCGGCAGATTGGGGCGAGAAGGACTACCTCGATCTGCTGGCTGGCGTGGATGCCGTGCTGGCGAGAGGGGAGGCTGACCCGGAGCGACTGGGCATCACCGGCATCTCTTATGGTGGGTTTATGACCAATTGGGCGCTCGGACACACAGACAGATTTGCTGCCGCAGTTTCGGTCAATGGAGTCTCAAACCATGCGAGTTTCTATGGGACCAGCGACCTGGGGGCGCTCTGGTTTGGCAAGCAATATGGGCATCCCTGGGAAAACGAAGATTTCTACCGTTCCCGTTCACCGATCACCTATGTGAACCGCATCTCCACGCCGCTGCTCTTGCTCCAGTCGGAAAACGATTACCGCTGCCCCATCGAGCAGGGCGAGCAAATGTTTGCTTCGCTGCTCGCGCGACGCCAGATCGCTGAGTTGATTCGCTTTCCCAACGCCAGCCATGCCATCGCCGCTACGGCCAGTCCGCACCATCGCTATTTCCAATGGAAGCTGACGCTGGATTGGTTCGAACGCTACGTCAAGCACAAGGAAAACACCCTCCTGACTGTTCACGAAGAGGCGCCCGTCACGAGCGAGTCAACGCAGATGCCGTGACTACTCACGACAATGTGAGCTTCGGCCAAAAAAGCGGCTGATGCGGCATCGGCCAGAAAGAAAGGCGGCAGCAGATGGAACAGCAGGGCGCGTATGATCTGGTCTTGCTCAATGGGCGAGTCATGGACCCGGAGACCGGGCGAGATATGGTGGCGCACGTTGGGATCACAGATGGAAAGATTGTCGCCATCGAACCAGAGCGGCTGGCTGGCAAGGAAGTTATTGATGCCGCCGGGCTGGTGATTGCTCCTGGCTTCATCGATCTGCATATGCATGGGCAGACGATCCCTTCGATGCGGATGCAAGCCTTTGATGGCGTCACCACCGCGCTCGAATTAGAAGCTGGCAATCTCCCAATCGGCCTGGCCTACGAGGTGGCTGCCAGAGAGGGTCGCCCGCTCAATTTCGGCTTTTCAGCGAGTTGGGCGCTGGCTCGTATGAGCCTGCTTGAAAACGTCCAGCTTGATGGCACGTATCGCGTGGCGCTGGCGAACTTAGGTGGACCGCAGTGGGGCAAACTAACGACGCCAGAGCGATCCCAACAAGTTCTCGCGCTGGTCGAGCAAGGGGTGCAGGAGGGGGCGATTGGCATCGGTATCCTGCTGGGCTATGGGCCACAGACCAACCGCGAAGAGTATTACGCGCTGGCACAACTGGCGGCTCGGTATCACGTCCCCACCTTTACACATGTTCGCTGGGGCAATTTTAAGGAACCGGGCAGTTCTTACGAGGGCGTCGCCGAAGTCGTCGCTGCGGCGGTAGCAACGGGCGCGCATATGCACGTCTGCCATGTCAATAGCACGTCGCTGCGGCATATGGATCAGGTGCTAGATGTCATTGGGCGCGCCCAACGGCAAGGACTCAAGATCACCACCGAAATGTATCCCTATGGCGCGGGTTGTACCGTCCTGGGCGCCCACTTTGCCGCCCCGGAGGCGCTCCCTCAACTTGGTATTGAGGCAACCGACATTTTTCATGTCAGCACTGGTCGCTGGATTGCCAGCGCGGAAGAGTTAGCCCAGGTTCGAGCGCAACACCCAGCAGACCTGGGCATCTTCTACTTTCTGGACGAGAACAAGCCAGAAGAACGTGTGTTGCTAGAACATGCCCTGACCTTTCCCGACACAGCGATTGCCACCGACGCCCTTCCATTTAGTGTTGATGGTACGCCACTGGAGGGTGATGTCTGGCCTTTGCCTGAAAACGCGCTGGGCCACCCGCGTGCCAGCGGAACCTATGCTCGTGTGCTGGGGAAATATGTCCGAGAGCAGGGGATCATCTCGTTGATGGAAGCCCTGCGCCGCGCCTCGCTTGTTCCGGCACAGATTCTTGAAGAAGCGGCGCCACAGATGAAATACAAAGGGCGGGTGCAGGTGGGTGCGGACGCCGATATTATCGTGTTTGATCCAGAGACTATTATGGACCGGGCCACTTACGAGCAGCCCTGTTTGACCTCGGTTGGCATGCACAATGTACTGGTCAACGGCGAGTTCGTCATCAAACAGCAATCGCTGGTACGAGAAGCCTTGCCAGGGAGACCCGTTCGTGGTCCCAAACGGCCACCCCAGCACGTATGAGCGGGAAAGCGATGGATATTCTTGTATCAGAAACATTGCCTGAATACCTCTTCAGAATGTACCTGCAAAACAGCGCCACAACCACTGCGGTGCAAAATCAAACGTTACACTGGCTATGGTTGCTCGTAGCATTTGCGAGCGTTTAGTGATACGCTACTGCCAGTCCTTCAAGCGGATATTGTTTGCGCGTCGCGCTCTTTGGTAAGCTGTTATCCTAATTGGGAGCATAGCAGCCTGGCAAGAAAGGCGTCCGATGGATATTACGATTGTTTGTGTCCCCTACCAGGGAGATGTCGCCCGCTGGGGCTGTGCGCTTGGGCCGCAAGCCTTCTTAGAGCGTGGGCTGTCCCAACGCCTGGAGGCGCTTGGGCATCGCGTCCATACGCCAGTGTGGATCGAACTTCCCCGAAGCGAACGAACCCGCGATACGGTGACGAATATCGGCTACTTAGCCAGCCGGGCAGCCGAGGCCGTGAAAACGGCGCTCCAGCAGCCCGATAGTCTGGTGGTGATGCTGGAGGGCGACTGTACGCACGCCCTGGGACCAATTGGCGGCATGGCTCAGGTGGCAGGAACGCCTGGGGTGGTCTGGTTCGACGCTCATGGCGATCTCAATACGCGGGCAACTACGACGAGCGGCTTCTGGGGAGGGATGCCTTACGCGGTGGCGCTGGGCTGGGACTTGGACGACTGGCGGCTGGCAGCGGGATTGGAGCCACCGCTGCGCCCGGAGGCTGCTGCCCTCATCGGGACCAGCGATCTTGATCCAGCCGAAGAAGACGCGCTTCAACGGCATCCGATCCTGCACTTGCGAGCAGAGGCGCTGCTGGGGGCTGACGCGGCGGAGCGTGTCCAGCGCGCCTTGCGGCCACGCGCCGGGGAAGCGGCATCGTGGTATCTGCATATGGACCTGGATGTGGCCGGACCAGAGGAGTCGCCTGGGGGTATGACGCCCGCGCCTTCCTGGGCGCCACGCGAGCAACTGATCGAGGCGGCCAGAGCAGCGGCGCGAGCCGTTCCGGTGCGAGTCTTTTCGCTGGCGGTGTACAATCCCGCCGCTGACAGTGCGGGACGCGGCGTGCGGTTTGGCCTCGACCTTGCGTCGGCGATTATGGAGGGCTTGCAATAACAATGGAGACCAGTCCCGCCCTCTCTCCGAGGGAACAAGAACAACAAAGGCTTCTTGCCATTGTGCGTGCCTGGCATCCCAGCGCCTTTCCAGAGTATCGCGGTTTTCGCTGCGCGCTCTGCCAGGCGTCAATCAATGAAGCCTGGTATCACTGGTTACAGACCGACGAGTATCATATCCCTGTTCATCTTTGCAATGAACGCTGCGAATCGCTTTTCCAGGCGGGCAAGACGCCCATAGACCATAGGTCTGAGGCGCCAGGTGCGCGCCCATCGGCGAGCAACGTGTACCCCTTTACGCAAGAGGCGATCAGCCGCTTTCGTGAGATTGTCGGCTCCTGGCCCACAGGTGCAGCGCCGGAACTGCGCGCCTTTACGTGTGACGCGTGTGGCGGCGTCCTCGTGCTGGAACCAGGGCCAGATGGGAGCCAGCGCAGACAGGGCTATCATGTATGGTGGACGATGGAGCCTGGCATTACTCGTGCTGAGTTTCATTTTCATCGCGCCTGCGGTCACGCGCTGGGCATTTATAGCCAGGAAGAGAGGGAACAACGGCATGGCGAACACCAATGATCCTGATCGAATCGCTCCTGCTTCTGTGGCAGCCGGCCAATCGCCTGCCCCTTCGTTCAGAAGAGTTGAACTGTCTGCGGGAATCGAGGCGCTCGTCCCTGGTGATCTGGAATTGAAGCTGCCTGAGCGCAGCAGCCTTGGCGCAGACCAGCTACACTTCCTGGTCTATATCCCCTGGAACGAGGACTATCTGAGCCGGGTTGATGGGCGCTACCGAGATTTCTTTACGTTTGTCCTGCCCTACCTGCATACCCGCACCACCGACGTACATATAGCAACATGCCTGCCATTTGTGCGCGAGTTGATCCAGACGGCTGCAACGCCGTTGGATGAGCAGATCGTCTACGTCGCGTTTATCCTGCATGATGTGGGCTGGAGCCAGTTGAGTGAAGCCGAGATTGCCGCCAGCCTGAGTACAACGGGAGTAACGTTGACCAAAACAGCGCAGGGGCCAAAAGAAAAGCATGCTCTGGTAGGCAGAGACCTGGCCGTGAAGCTCTTAGAGACGTATTCGTTTACACCGCCTTTAACGGAGACGCAAAAGGGGTGGATTGCCCAGGCGGTGCTGTACCATGATAAGCCCTGGGAACTGGCGAAACGTGGCGAGCTTCCTTTGGAAATCAAGCTGGTGTGCGACGTAGACCATCTCTGGTCGTTGACCCATGAAAACTTCTGGCAGGACACAGTGAGAAAAGGCGTGACTCCGCCCGCGTATCTCGACCAGCTTGAGAAGGAAGTAGATGGGTATTTTGTCACCGAGCCAGGCAAAGCCAAAGCCAGGCATCTGTTGCAGGAAAGACGGCAGGAAGTGGCGCTGTGGGCAAAGGCCAATGATGGAGCGGGCGGCAGGAATTGAACCTACGACCTCTTCTTTGGAAAAGAAGCGCTCTGCCCACCTGAGCTACACCCGCCTGACTATTGTAACACGCAAGTGTCGTGCGCGCACGTCGCTTCTAGAAATAGGTTCTACCAACCATGAGGTGTTGGCAAGCGAGACATGTCACTTGTAGCGCCGCCTCCCAGGCGGCCAGCGTTGGCCTGCTGGTCCGATGGCCTGGAGGGCGCACGCTCGCCAGGGCGCAGCGGTGGCCGCCTGGAAGGGACGCGCGAGCGACCAACGGGAGCGAGACTGCCGAGGCCCAGCCGAGGCAAGCGGCCCTTCCCGAAGGGAGGCGGCGCTGCAAGTGGCGCCCCCTGATAGGTGGTGGAACCCTAGAAATATTTCTGAAATGAGCGGGAGCGCGCCCCTGTCAGGACACCAGTCCGGCGCGCTGGGCGGCGTGCGCCACCACCGCGCGCACGCGATCCCCAAAGGCGGCGAAGCGTTGATCTTGCGTCTGGCCCCGTTTCCAGCGGGCATAGATCTGCTGGATAATGACGACCATGCGGAAATAGGCAAAGGTCAGATAAAAGGGCATGGCTGACAGGTCTCGGCCCGTCTTGTGCGCGTAACGCTCCATGAAATCCTCGCGGCTGATAAACCCTGGCAGGTTAGTGACGGTTGGCAGCATGGTTCGCAGGTCTTCGGGGTCATGCGAGCTGACCCAATAGCTGAGCGTGATCGCCAGATCAAGCAGCGGGTCGCCAATCGTCGCCATTTCCCAATCCAGCACCGCTGTTGGCGTGGTCAGGTCGTCGCCGCTGAGCAGCATGTTGTTGAGCTTGAAGTCATTGTGAATGAGGGCAGGCGCCTGCTCTGCTGGAATGTGATCGGCAAGCCAGCGTGTAAGCGGCTCGACCAGGGGAATATCATCTGTCTGGGCGCGTGAGTAGGCTTCAATCCAGCGTCGTACCTGGCGGGCGAGAAACCCTTCGGGATACCCCAGATCGCCCAGCCCAGCCGCCTGCCAGTCAATCGTGTGAATCTGCGCCAGAGTCTTTACCACCGCCTGAGAGATGCCTGCGCACCGCGCTTCTGTGGGTTGGACCTCTGGCGGAAATCGATCATTCAGGACGACGCCGCGCCGCCGCTCCATGACGTAGAAGGGCGCGCCGATGACGCTGAGATCGTCGCAGAAGAAATAGGGTTTAGGGGCCAGGGGGAAGACGGGATTGGTTCGCTGGAGCAGCCGACATTCTCGCCCCATGTCATGCGCTCTTGGCGGTACCGGACCCAGCGGCGGGCGGCGCAGCACGCCTTCCCACGCCCCTATCTGCAACAGGTAGGTTAAGTTGGAAGCCCCCGCCGGGAACTGCCGCACCACCAGCGCCCCGGCGCCAATCTCCGTGAGATGGCTGCGCAGGTAAGTTTCGACAGCCTGAATATTGAAGGCTTCATCGGCGCGAACGGGAATGGTTTCTTCGAGAGGCATAGCACACTCCTTTGTTAATCCCCACCTGTTAATCCCATAGTAGTCCTATCTCGCCAGCAGCGTTGGCGGTAGGCGAAACTCATGATATGCCTCGCTCCGGCAATGCTTATGGGGCAAATGAATCCGTGAAGCCTGTGCCAGCCGGATACGCCGTCGGCTTTCCTCGGCGATAGATGGTCACAGCCCCTTGCCCATAGACGCGCCATCCGGCTTTTCTGCCCCCCTCTCCATCATCCAGCATTCCCGTTCGTTCGTCAATGCCCAGCAAGACGGCTTCGGGCAGCGCCTGTTCCAGCCGCGCTGCCCAGTTTTTGCCAAAAGTATTGTGGTGCGGCAGCACACAGGTGTTAGGGAGCAGCCCCAGCCCAGGGGATGCCTGCTCTTGTTTCGGGTCGAAATAGTGCTGACACAAGACCATCGCGCCCGCGCTGCTTCCGGCGATCACCGCCCCGGCAGCATAAGCATCCAGCATAGCCTGGAGACAGGCGCTGCCCGCCAGGATCCGAGCGAGATACCCAGGGAAACCGCCCAGGAGATAGATGAGCCGCGACTGGCGAAGAGCCTCAGCCAGCGCCGGAGAACCGGCTGAGGCTGCGTCAATGACCGGCACGACTTCTACCTGGCGCGCTCCCAGCCCTCGAAACCAGCGTACCCCATTGGCGCCCGCCCGCTGGTTGTTGTGATCGGGCGCGGCAGCCGTAGGCAAGATGCTGACGCGCGCCTGGGGGCCGCCAGCCAGCGCGATAGCTTGCTGGTCCGCAGCCGCCATCTGGCCGCCAAATTCCGCGCCGCCTTCCAGAAGGAGATAGCCTGCCATATTTCTTCTTTCTTCGTAACCTGGCTTCGTATCCTGACGGTTTACGCCGACTGACCTTCGCGTTTATGGATGCGCCCCCCAAAGCGCAGCCAGGCGATGCTGCCGTCAGGGGTGCGCAAGAACTCGCCCTGGTCATTCTTTAATGGCGCGTCCAGGGCGATTACGCGGTCCTCGTTCCAGAACGCCAGACGTATCGGTGGGATAGGGGGTGGAGGCGTGGCGTCTTTTTCGGAAAACGGGTTTTGCTCTGTCACTTTCATCACCAGAGCGCCATCCACCAGGCTAAGCTCTATGTCATCCATCGCCGCAGAGTAGCGCCCCAGGTAAGGCGCAAGCGTTTCCTTTGGGAGATCGAGCGGAACCGGCTCAGGGTCGCTTAGCCCCAGATAGTGCTGGTGCGCCCATTTCACCACTTCATCGTTCAATTCTCCGCCGCGATCAGCGTTCGTCAAGATGGTAATGGCAAAAGCACGCTCAGGGATCATCGAAAATGCCGATAGCTGCCCATTGGTCGCGCCTCCATGCCTGATGATCTGCGCTCCGCCCACCTTCTTGCGCATCCAGGTCACGCCCACCTCATCAGCCAGGTTCCCCGCCTGCGCCAGCGGCGACTGCATCAGCCGCATTGATTCCCGCGTAAGCAGGTGCGTCCCATCTGGCGCTGTGCCATCGCCCAGGTGGAAGCGGGCATAACGAAGCTGGTCCTTGACCGTTGAACTCACGCCGCCCGCCGCATTCGCGCTGCGCGGCAACGCCCAGGGACGCGCTACAACTGGCTTTTCATCGCGCACTTCATGACCCACCGCAAACCGATGGGTAATCACCTCGTTGGCAAAAAAGAAGGAATGCTTCAAGCCCAGCGGCTCCAACACCAGTTCCCGCACAGCCTCTTCATAGACCTTGCCCGTCACGACCTCAATCACCCGGCCCGCCAGATAGAAGCCGGAATTGCAGTAGGACCAGATTTCACCAAGCGGGGTGAGTTGAGGCGTCTTTTCCATCTTTGCGACAATTTTTGCCAGCGCGTCATCGCCCATGCCCACGTCGTCAAAATAATCGCCCACCCAGCCGCCGGTATGCGTGAAAATGTGGCGCAGCGTCGCCCGTGCTGTGACATCTTCATCCGCCAGGCGCAGATCGGGCAGATATTCGCGGATAGGCGTATCCAGAGCGAGCTTCCCCTGCTCAACCAGCCGCATAGCAGCCGTCGCGGTCATTGTTTTGGTGGTCGAACCAATCTGGAAGAGCGTATCAGCGTCAACCGGCAGCGGATGGTCCACATTCGTCACGCCCAGGCCGCCGACATATTCCTTGCCTTCGTAGAGAATACCTATAGCGACACCAGGGACGTGCAGGCGCTGCATGGTCTCTGCCGTGTAATCCATCAATTGCCGAAAGGTTGGGTCTTGCTCGCTCTCAGTGGCCGATTCGTTCATAGCGTTCGCTCCTCTAAGAAGAATGTTTCACTTGCCCATCAGTATCAACACTGCCCATACTATCGCATGAGCTAGTTCTGAGCAAGATATACTCAGTAGAACGGTTCTGCCAAAAAGCGGGGCCACTTGTAGCGCCGCCGTCCCGGCGGCCAGCGTTGGCCTGCTGGCGCCGTGGCCCGGAGGGCGAACGCTCGCCCTGGCACAGCGTTGAGCCGCCGGGAAGGGACGCGCGAGCGACCAACGGGAGCGAGAGTGCCGAGGCATAGCCGAGGCAAGCGGCCCTTCCCGAAGGGAGGCGGCGCTACAGGTGGCTAGCCGCCGGGACGGCGGCGCTACAAGTGGTATCTGCAAGTATTCGAGGAGATTTGATGTAATCAGTAGAACATGCCAGCCGCCGTGAAGCTTCACGGCGGCTGGCGCATTGATGGGCGTGCTGTACCGTTTGGTGGGTCTTGCCCGCGATGGGGGATTAAAACAATATCGGCAAGGCGAGTATCAGGAAACCACCCCAGGCCAGGTACGCATACGCCCCTGGCCGGAAGACCTTTTGCGCCGCTTCTCCCCACGAGCGGTTTCCTGGGCGGATGATCCAATACAGCAAAAGACCGAGCAGGACAATGTTAATGCTGTTCCAGCCGATTACCGTCAGCCGGTTCATAGTGAGTTGATCCTGCGCGGTCCGGTAGAGAATGGCTGAGAGCGCGTAGAGGCTGACGACGATCACCAGCCCGGCCAGCGCCCCTACTTCAAGACGCAGCCATTTCTGGTAGGTCAATGAAAACTCCCCGGCGGTGAGCGGGATAGCGCCAATCAAGAGTCCCAGGATGCCAAAGAGCAGCACATTGAACACAATCAAGGTCTCGCGGTTATCATACGCCTGGAAAAAATTGAACGGCAGCGCCAGCAGGAAGAGTATCAGGATCAACAGCGACAGCGGTAAGATGGCGTGCAGGCCAATCATCAAAATGCGGGCGAATCCCCGCCGAAACTCCTGCTGTGTCAGGCCACCCTTGGGATCGTAGACGCTTAGCACAGCGACCAGCGGGATCAATCCCCCGCCGCCTAGAATAAGCAGGCGCTGTATGGGGCTGCTGAGGTCAACGCCAATGGCCTCGAACATCACATAGGTCAGGCCGACGAAGATACCGCCAACGATGATGTACACGCCTGCTGTACCGAGCATTTCCAGCGATTTCAATAAAAACGCAAAGGTGTCTCGCGTGGGGAAGCGCCAGCCTGCCAGGTAGATGGCAATCGTACCCCAGGCCAACAAAACAAGATGAAGAAACGCCAACGGCAGATAGTCATTCGCTGCGTCCAGGCGCGACACCATCACCAGAACATAGACGGTGAATCCTACCAATCCCAGCAGCGCCGTCGCCAACCGGGCCGTATTGTGACGGGTGATGATGAAGAAAAAGCTGGTGAGAAACAGCGCGATGATGGGCGCTCCTATAAACGCCAGATAGGGGATCGCGTTGATTACCAGGCTGGGATCGGATAACCCCCATAGGATCAGGCCCAATAGCACGCTCATCAAGATCGCCAGTCGCCAGTTACTTCCTATCCGTGAAAACCACTCTTCTTGCGTGCTTTGCTGCAAACGATAGTGCCAGGCGGCATACAACACATTCTCCGATGATTCCTGATACAGCGCGTTTATGTCCTGAGCGAATTGCCCGGCGCGATGCGCTCGTCGCGCCGCTTGATACAGATGCTCCAATTGTTCGGGGGCGTTTTGCGCCGCGCGAATCAACTCGCCATAGCTTTCAGGCGACGGGATTGATGACTGCATAGACGGTTCTCCTGAGAGCAATTTTTTAGAACGATTTTTCACTGCGAGCATACACGACAACCCCTCAGATTTCCATACTCTGGATGCCATCACGCAGGCACTCAGGTGCGCGCCTTTTTCATATATTCACCACATATTCACCAGCCAACGGAACAGAGCATCACGCCTCGCTGGCGCTGGCACAGTCATTGCAGAAGGCTTGTCCAAGAACAGCGCCTCTCCCCTGCTCGGAAGCCGTTTTCGCCTCCTGAGTGTAAGAAGCGCCACTCTCACGAAAGCGGGTTTGAGAGATTTGCTCACGACATCCACTAACCGAGCGCCACTTCGAGAAGGTCTACGCCTCGGAAGCATTCTGGGACTTCTTTTTATCGTACTCCACTGGCTAAATCCGATTGGGCCTGTCGCTCCTCTGCTGTCGGCGCTCTCGTTGCTCCTCCCCCTGGCAGCCTATGGCCTCGCTGGTGTGCGGGCGGCCCGGCAGACTGGCAGCGCACAGAGCGGGGCGTTCGCTGGTGTGATGACGGCCCTGGTGAGTTCGCTGTTTAGCCTGGCAACCACCTTTCTTTTTATCGTGCTGGACCAGGCGCAACTGCAAAGCACCCTCGGCAGCTTGAACCTGGCGCTCCAGCGAGAGGGGGTAACTGTTCATCTCACAGAGGGTATGCTGCTTGGAGGGATTGTGTTGGGGCTGCTGGTCGCCTTATTGCTCTCCTTGCTGGTGGGCATGGCGGTGGGAGCCATCGGAGGGAGCATAGGCAGGCAGAAGAAACCGTCTCTGGTCGAGAGCTAGAAGCGTAGCTGGCGGAAGAAAGGGAGAGCGCCAGGACACATGCCGGTTATTGGATGCAAGTCCTGGCGGCTCTCGGCTATCCAGTAATGTGCTTAATCATCTGAAAGATCGGTTCCAGCCGGGCGAAGCTGCCTTGCGTCCGGTAGCGTTCGTACTGAGCCATCCATCGCTGTAATTCCGCGACGGCACTCTGATAGAGTGGATCAAGGTAGCCCTGGGGAATTGCTGAAGGGGTCGGCTGCTGGCCTGGCAGAACGGTTGTGGGAGGCGCTTTCTCGCCAGGCCAGCCAGAAGGATTGCCAGCAGGTTGATCTCCCTGTTGCACAACAGTTCCATCGGGGAGCCGCGTCACTCTATAGGTGAATTGGGTGGCCCCGGTTTGCTGCATCTGTTGGAGCGCCGTCTGGACCATTTGCCACTGCTCAGGGCTGAGGGCTTCGGGCCGATGCTGGCTGGCATGCTGAATGGCTTCCTGGTATTTTCTCCATTGCTCCGGGTCGTGGTTCAAGCCGACCTGCCTTTCTGACGCTGAGAGCGCCTACTCGCGCTTAGAGAGTGCTTTCTTGCATACTAGCGCCCTCTTAGCCAGGTTGTCAAGCGCCATAATCGGTGTTCAACCACCCGGCGAGTTTAATCGCCGTTGAGGTCGAAATGGCCGTACCGTGTCTGCGGCTATCTTCGCATTGTCGCTGTGGTTCTGGTTGATCGTATAGTATGGTATAGGCCGACGCTTGATACCACGCCCGCATGGCTCACGAAGTTGGGGATGAAGAGAGATGAGCATACGCTATTTCGAGGATTTTCATGTTGGAGAGATCATCGTCCTCGGCGCTGCCCAGGTAACGGCAGAGGAAATTATCACCTTTGCCAAACAGTTTGATCCGCAGCCTTTTCATCTGGACCCGGAACAAGCCAGGGATTCTATTTTCGGCGGATTGGTGGCGAGCGGATGGCACACCACCGGACTCTTTATGCGCTTGCTGGTTGATGGGCTGCTCCGCGAGACGATAAGCATAGGATCACCGGGCGTGGATGAGGTACGCTGGCCCCGCCCCGTTCGCCCGGGCGATATGCTGCGCGCCTGCTTCACGGTGCTTGAATGTACGCCATCAAAGAGCAGGCCACAGATGGGGATTCTGCGCTCCAAATGCGAGCTGTTCAATCAACATGATGAAGTCGTCATGACGCTTGTGGGGGTACACTTCGTCGGGCGAAGACCAGCATAACACTGGGCATGGGCTGGCGCACGCTGGTCCCGCTGCTTGACAACCGCCGCGCCAGATGCGACTTTGATGGCGCATACTGCTCGCGTTCCGGCTAAGTTCGTTGCATTCGGGAGGCATAATCTATGATGAAGACTGGCCCGGCACCAGCAACACCACTCACCCAGCGCCCGGCGTGGAAGGCGCTGGAGGCGCATTACCAGCGCATCCGCGACACGCATCTGCGCGCGCTCTTTGCCCAAGACCCCCGGCGCGGCGAGCGGTTCACAGCGGAGGCGGTGGGTCTCTATCTCGATTACTCGAAGAATCGCATCACTGATGAAACGATAGGGCTGTTCTTACAGCTTGCAGAGGAATGCGGCCTGCGGGCGCGTATCAACGCCATGTTCAGCGGCGAAAAGATCAACAGCACCGAGCAGCGCGCCGTCTTGCATGTGGCGTTGCGCGCGCCAAAGGGCCAGTCAATCATGGTAGATGGCGAAAACGTGGTACCCAGGGTGCATGAAGTACTGGAGAAGATGGCCCATTTCTCCAATCGCGTTCGCAGCGGGGAGTGGAAGGGCTACACCGGCAAGCGCATCCGCAATGTGATTAATATCGGCATTGGCGGCTCCGATCTTGGTCCGGTCATGGCCTATGAGGCGCTGAAATATTATAGTGACCGCTCTATGACCTTCCGCTTTGTCTCCAATATTGATGGGACCGATTTTGTAGAGGCCACCAGAGACTTGAACCCGGAAGAAACGCTTTTTATCGTCTCCTCCAAGACGTTCACCACGCTGGAAACCATGACCAACGCGCGCACCGCCCGCGAGTGGAGCTTGCGCACTCTTGGCGATGAGCAAGCGGTGGCGAAACACTTTGTCGCGGTCTCCACCAACACGGAAGAGGTAGCGAAGTTTGGCATTGACCCGCAAAACATGTTCGTCTTCTGGGACTGGGTAGGCGGGCGCTATTCCTATGATTCGGCGATTGGCCTTTCGCTGATGATCGCCATCGGCCCTGAACAATTCTCGCAGATGCTGGCGGGCTTTCACGCGCTGGACGAGCATTTTCGCACCGCGCCGTTCGAGCGCAATCTGCCCGCGCTTCTTGGGCTGATCGGCATCTGGTATAACGACTTCTTCGGCGCTGAAACCGTTGCCATCTTGCCCTATGACCACTACCTGGGCCGCCTACCCTCCTATCTTCAGCAGCTTGATATGGAAAGCGACGGCAAACATGTGGACCTGGAGGGCAGGCGGGTGGATTACCAGACCGGGCCGATTATCTGGGGGCAGCCAGGGACCAACGGGCAGCACGCTTACTATCAACTGATCCACCAGGGGACCAAACTGATCCCCTGCGATTTCATTGGCTTCTGCCAGACCTTGAACCCGTTGGGCAATCACCATGATCTGCTGATGGCGAATCTCTTTGCGCAGACCGAGGCGCTGGCTTTCGGCAAAACCGCCGAGGAAGTGAAGGCTGATGGCGTGCCAGACTTCCAGGTGCCGCATCGCACGTTTGAGGGTAATCGCCCGACCAATACCATTCTGGCTGAGCGGCTAACGCCCGAAACGCTCGGCAAGCTCATCGCGCTCTATGAACACAAGGTCTTCACACAGGGAACCATCTGGCATATCAATTCGTTCGACCAGTGGGGCGTCGAGCTTGGAAAAGTACTGGCCCAGCGCATCATTCCAGAGCTTTCAAGCGCCCATGAGCCAGAACTGAAGCACGATAGTTCGACCAACGCGCTCATCCACAGGTATCGCAAGCTGCGCGGATCACAGGGGTAGGAGAACTTCCGGGCAGCTTGCCGCTTAGCCGCCCGGAAGGCGGCGCTGCAAATAGCACCCGCAGGTATGCAGCAGGGTCTGGTACGAGATAGTCTGGCATGCAAATTGCGGCACATCTATGTACTATCAGGCGTCCATACAGACGCCTGGCTATCTAGATTGCCTGCTGAGCAGAGAGACGCAGCCCCATTTCGGTAATAAAGAACGCCTGTGCTGTTTGCTCTCGAAAGGGTTCACGAAGAAAGGCGGGGATGTATGCCCACAGTGCGCGAGTTTGAAGATGCTGCTGTTGATTACTGTCTCGATAGCAGCGGTGTAGGTGTCTGGGCGATGAAAGTGGAAGAGGAGAGTCCAACAGAATATCATATCACCGTCCGGCTGGGGGGGCACTACAGGGGAGAATTGGGAGGGGTAGCTGTCATTGGCGTGACCTATCACCCGCAGCAGGATCGCTTTATCTGCCAGCCTGTTGAGTCAATTCCGCCTGAAGTCGTTCCCGCCGACGACCCTGCCTATCTCTTTCGCTAGCGGTGTTCCATGCGGTCAGCGGATAGGCGCGACTCTGCCTCTCTCTTCCCTGTGGTAGAATGATGACTACCTGGGATGGAAGGAGGCGCTGATGCCTATCTCCTCAGAAATCCTGTATCTGCAAGCCGAAGAGCGCCGCGAACAATTACAGGCGCTGTATCAACTGGCGCTGGAGATTGCCGAACTGCACGACCTCCAGCAAGTTCTCGATACGGCGCTGCGCTATTGCCTGGAACTGACTGACTCGCAGTTTGGCTTTATCGGACTCAATACTGCCGATGGCAGGGCGATGGATGTCGTTGCCATTCAGGGGTTCCAGGCCAGCGAGCGTTTCTATGAACGCTTCCACCTGATCCCACTGCGCCCAAGCATCTTTGCGCGCGCTGTGCTGGAGAATCGGCCTGTGCGCAGCTCCGACGCAATGGCTGATCCCGCGCGCATCGGCCAGCCTAAAGGGCATCCACCAGTCCAGGCGTTCCTGGGCGTTCCTCTGCGGGTGCAGGGTACGCCAATGGGGATGATTGGCGTTGCCAATCGCCCGGACGCCTATACTGACGAGCATGAACAACTACTGATGACCTATGCCGCGCAGGTTGCCATCGCTATTCGCAACGCGCAGCTTTACGAAGAACTCAAGGCGGCCAAAGCCGATCTGGAGCAGAAAGTTACCGAGCGAACGGAGCAGTTGGCCCAGGCCCACGAGGCGCTGGCGCAGCAGGCCCATCAACTCCGGCTCTTGCTGGCGCAGACGGTGACGATTCAGGAGCGCGAGCGCGCCCGCATCGCCCACAATATGCACGATGGGGTGAACCAGCTTATCATCGGGGCTATTCTGGAGGTAAAATCGGCGCGAGAACGGCTGGCAAGCGGTAATCCCGCGCGAGTTGAATCGGCGTTGCGGCGCGTGCGGGCTGTGTTGGGGCAGGTGGATGGCGAGATTAAACGCATTATCCTTGATTTACGCCCTCCCACGCTTGACGCGCTGGGCCTGCCTCCGGCCATTCTGCGCTATGCGGAACGTTATCAAGTGTTTACCGGATTACCCTGCCAGGCGCAGATTATAGGCCAGCCGCGCCGCCTGGACCCTGAGACAGAGATTGGTCTTTATCGGGTCATGCAAGAAGCCCTTCAGAACGCTGCTGCCCACGCGCAGGCGACAAAAACCTGGGTCCATCTGACCTTTTTGCCGGAAAGCATTCACCTGGAGGTTGGGGATGATGGGCAGGGCTTTGATCTGTCCCTGGTCATGGCCCGGCGCGAGGGGCACCTTGGCCTGGTGGGCATGAACGAGCGCGCGCAAAACCTGGGAGGCGCTCTTACTATTGAGGCTGTGCCGCAGGGAGGGACCAGGGTGCTGCTGGATGTTCCACTGAGCCATCATTATCAGGCCGTTGTATCTCTCAATAAGGACCATCAGAATGGACACATCCAGGCAGCCGATTCGCATCCTCATCGTTGACGATCATCCAGTCGTTCGCCAGGGGCTGCGCAGTTTGCTCTCCAACCACGCCGATTTGCAGATCATCGCGGAAGCAGGCCACGCGCAGCAAGCGTTCGCTGCACTGAAGCAGGATACGCCCGACATCGTGCTGCTCGATATTCGGCTGCCGGGCATTACGGGCATTGAGATGGCTCGCCAGATTCATCGAGAGTACCCGCAGATTCGCATCATTATTCTTACCAGCTATGACGACGACGAGTATCTGATAGGCGCGTTGCAGGCCGAGGCGCAGGCATACCTGCTGAAAAGCGTCTCTGATGAAACGCTGGTCTGGACCATTCGGGCCGTTCATCGCGGGGAGCGGCTGATCAGCCCGGAACTCCTGGAGCGGATGCTGCGCCAGTTTGCCCAGGTCCGCTACCAGCACATTCAGCAGGAAATCGGTCTGAGCGATCAGGATATTCAGGTGCTTCAGCGCGTGGCGGCGGGGGCCAGCAATGAAGAGATCGCCAGAGAACTCGGCTGGAGCAAAGCCAGCATCAAGCGCAAGGTTCAGCATATCTTCGATCAACTGGGGGTGATGACCCGCGCCCAGGCTGCCGCCGAAGCGGTACGACGCGGACTCGTCTAATCTGGCGCGTGCGCGTGCGCCCATCGGCTCAAAATCTGAGCCAGATGTCCCTTTCTGTATCGTATTCGCGTATGCTAGTGTAAGCATATCCCCAGGCAAAGAAGCCCAAATCGTCGCATCCGGTTATGGTTGTGTGTTGGTTCGACGCTCTACACCAAAGGAGGTGACAACCCGTGATCCCACCCCCGTTTCAGTATTATGCTCCTACAAGCATGTCTGAGGCTCTCAGCCTGCTGCAACAACATGGGGCAGAAAGCAAGCTGATGGCCGGAGGCCAGAGTCTCATCCCATTGATGAAGCTGCGCCTGGCTTCCCCCAACCACCTGATCGATCTGCAAAAGGTGCCTGGCCTGACCACTCTGGAAGAACGCGACGGCGCTCTGGTCATTGGGGCTATGGTGCGTGAGGCCACCCTGGAGCATTCACCGCTGGTCCGACAGCGTTATCCGGGCATTGTCGAGGCAAGTGAGGTGGTGGCCGACCCAGTGGTGCGCAACTTTGCCACCCTTGGCGGCAACCTCGCCCATGCTGACCCGGCGAACGATCACCCGGCAATGATGCTGGCCCTGCGCGCGCAGATGGTGGCAATCGGCCCCAGAGGCCAGCGCCGCATTTCAGTTGATGATTTTCTGGTGGATACGTTCGAGACGAGCCTGGCCCCCGATGAAGTGCTGGTAGAGATTCATGTCCCGCAGCCAGCCCCACACAGCGGCTCGGCCTATGTGAAGTTTGAGCGCAAAGTGGGTGATTACGCTGTTGCCGCTGTGGCTGCGCAGGTCACGATGAATGGGGATGTCTGCGCGCAAGCCGGACTGGCGCTTACCAATGTCGGCCCCAGGTCGCTGCGGGCGGGCGCTGCTCAACAATTTTTGATCGGCAAGCGTCTGGACGACCAGACCATCCGCGAGGCCGCGCGACTTGCGGGAGACGCCGCCGAACCGACATCGGACTTGCGCGGCCCTGCCGAGTACAAGCGGGCTGTGGTCCGGGCGCTCACCGCGCGGGCGCTGCGCAAGGCGGCCCAGCGTGCTACGGGAGGAGCAAATTGATGACCCACGTCACACTAACGATCAATGGCGAAGCGCATCAGGCGGAAGTTGAGCCGCGCCTGCTGCTGGTCCATTTCATTCGTGAAGTTGCCAACCTGACGGGTACGCATATCGGCTGTGATACCACAAGCTGCGGCGCCTGCACCGTGTTGATCAATGGGACTCCGGCCAAATCCTGCACCTTGCTGGCGGTTCAGGTCAATGGGGCCGAGATTCAGACGGTGGAGGGTTTGGAACAAAACGGCCAGTTGCATCCCATCCAGCAAGGCTTTTTCGAGGAGCATGGCTTGCAGTGCGGCTTCTGCACTCCAGGCATGATGCTGGTTGGCAAGGCGCTGTTGGAGCAGAATCCCAACCCCTCGGAAGCTGAGATACGCCGGGCTATTTCGGGCAATCTCTGCCGCTGCACCGGCTATGTCAACATCGTCAAAGCAATTGATTCGGCTGGCAAGAAGATGCGCGAACCCGCAGCGACAGGCGCGCCAACGGCATAGCAAGCGGAGGTATAAACGCAATGGCAACTGACGTAGGAGGCTACGGGCGTAGCGTCAAACGCAAAGAAGACCCCCGGTTCATTCGCGGCAAGGGCAATTATGTTGATGATCTCAAGCTGCCTGGCATGCTTTATATGGACATCGTGCGCAGCCCCTATGCCCACGCAAAGATAACGAGCATTGACGCCAGCAAGGCGCTGGCGCTGCCTGGCGTGCTGGCGGTCATTACCGGCAAAGACCTGGATGCGTATAAGCTGGCCTGGATGCCAACGCTGATGAGCGATACGCAGATGGTGCTGCCGATAGATCGCGTGGTCTATCAGGCGCAGGAAGTGGCGGCGGTCATCGCCACCGAGCGGTATATTGCCGCCGATGGGGTGGCGCTGGTCGAAGTGGACTACGAGCCGCTGCCGCCGGTAGTGGACCCCTACAAAGCCCTGGACCCGTCTTCGCCGCTGGTTCGCCCGGACCACGCTGACAAAAATACCAACCATATCTGGCATTGGGAGAGCGGCGACAAGGCGCGCACCGATCAACTCTTCAACGAGGCCGAGGTGGTCGTCAAAGAGCATATGTATCTCCCGCGCATCCACGTCTCCTCCATCGAGACGTGCGGCTGCGTGGCCTCGTTTGATAGGGTGAGCGGCAAGCTGACCGTCTGGATGACGACCCAGGCGCCGCATGCCATCCGCACCGTGTTCTCGCTGGTGACGGCTGCCTCGGCAGTGGGCCAGATTCCTGAGCATAAGATTCGCATCATCTCGCCCGACATTGGCGGCGGCTTTGGCGGCAAAGTGCCGGTGTATCCAGGCTACGTGATCGCTACGGCGGCTTCGGTGCTGACGGGCCATCCGGTGAAGTGGATCGAAGATCGCTCCGAGAATCTGCAAGCGGATAGCTTTGCCCGCGATTATCATATGGATGTGGAACTGGCTGGCAAGCGTGACGGCACCATCACGGCGCTGCGTGTCAAGACGCTGGCCGATCATGGGTCGGCTGATGCGGCGGCCAACCCGTCCAAGTTCCCCGCCGGGCTGTTTAACGTGTGTACCGGCTCGTATGCGATGGAGGCGGCGCACGTCGAGGTAGATGGGGTCTACACGAATAAGCCGCCAGGTGGCGTAGCCTATCGCTGCTCGTTCCGTGTCACCGAAGCGGTGCATGCCATCGAGCGCATCGTGGATAGGATGGCGCAGGAGTTGAAGGTGGACCCGGCGGCGCTGCGCATGAAAAACTTCATTCCTCCTGAGAAGTTCCCCTACAAGTCCCCCACCGGCTGGGAATATGACAGCGGGAACTATGCGGGGGCGCTCAAGCTGGCGATGGAGAAGATTGGCTATGCGGACCTGCGCCGCGAGCAGGCCGAGAAGCGCGCCAGGGGCGAGTTGATGGGCATCGGCATCTGCACCTTCACGGAAATTGTCGGCGCTGGGCCATCGAATACCTTCGACATCCTGGGCATCAAGATGTTCGACAGTGCTGAAATCCGTGTTCATCCCACCGGCTCCGCTATCGTTCGCATTGGCGTTCAGAGCCAGGGACAGGGCCACGAGACAACCTTTGCTCAAATTGTGGCCGAAGAGTTAGGGTTGCCCGTTGATAATATCGTCGTCGAACACGGCGATACCGACACGGCTCCCTATGGCCTGGGTACCTACGCCAGCCGCAGCACACCTACCGCCGGAGCCGCTACTGCGATGGCTGCGCGCAAGATTCGTGAGAAGGCTAAGGCTATCGCCGCGCATCTGTTGGAGGCCAGCCCGGATGACATCGAGTGGGGCAACTATCAGTTCCAGGTGAAAGGCGCTCCAACACGCTCCAAGACGATGGCCGACGTGGCGTTCGCCGCCTACACCAACCACCCGCAGGGGATGGAAGCTGGCCTGGAGGCGGTTGATTACTATGATCCGCCCAATCTGACCTTCCCCTTCGGCGCGTACATCTGTATTGTGGATATTGATCGCGGAACGGGCGAAGTCAAGATTCGGCGCTTCCTGGCGGTGGACGACTGCGGCAACATCATCAACCCGATGATTGTTGAGGGGCAGATTCACGGCGGCCTGACGATGGGTATGGCCCCGGCTCTGTTAGAGGCCATTACCTACGACGAGAACGGCAACATCCAGCAGGGTACGTTCATGGATTATCTGCTGCCAACGTCAATGGAGACGCCCGCCTGGGAGACCGACAAGACCTGCACGCCGTCGCCCCATCATCCGTTTGGGGCCAAGGGCGTAGGCGAGTCGGCCACCGTGGGCGCGCCGCCCGCGATTGCTAACGCCGTCGTGGATGCGCTGAGCCACCTGGGGGTAACGCACCTGGACATCCCAATCACCCCCTGGAAAGTCCATAAGATTCTTGAAGAGCATGGACTGGCGGAGGTATAGCCGATGCACTTTGAGGGTCAACTATCAATCAACGCGCCCATCAAGGCCATTTATGCGTTCTTCACCGATCCCCATCAGGTGGCAAACTGCGCTCCAGGCTTTCAGTCCATGGAAGTGCTGGCGCCAGACCACTTCAAGCCAAAGGTCGGCGTGGGGATCGGCGCGGTGAAAGCTACCTTCACTCTGGATGTGACGCTCACCGAGCTTCGTGAGCCAGAGCATGCGGTGGTGAAGGGTCACGGTGTCGCCGCTGGCAGCGCGGTGGATTTGACAGGGGCTATGGACCTGACCGCTGAATCCGAGGACGCCACCCACATGGATTGGCATGCGGATGTCAACGTCAGCGGGACGATAGCCAGCGTAGGCGCTCGCTTGATGGAGGGTACTGCGCGGAAGCTGACGGCCAGGTTCTTTGATTGCGTGCGCCAGAAGGTGGAAACCCCTGCGTCCACGGCAAGCTCTTGAGGGTAAGACCAATGCGTGACATCCTTGATGAAGTCCAGAGGCTGCGCGCCGAGCGCCGTCCATTCGCGCTGGCGACGGTGGTAGCCGCCAATCAACCAACTTCAGGCACACCGGGCGCGCGAGCGATTATTACGTCGGATGCGAAGATCGAGGGCTGGGTGGGCGGCCATTGCGCGCAGCCCACCGTAGTTCGCCAGAGCCTGGCCGCTCTGGCAGATGGCTTGCCGCGACTGGTGGTATTAGGCCCGGACGCCGAACTGGATGTCACGCGCAAATCGGGGATCATTCCGGTGACGATGACCTGCGCAGGGCAGGGGGAACTGCAAATCTTTGTTGAGCCTTTTCTGCCCAAAGTCGAACTGGTCGTTGTTGGCTCTTCTCCGGTGGCCCGGACGCTGGCCCGCCTGGGGAGCCTCCTCGACTTTGAGGTTTGGGCGTGCGATCCTGATGCCGATATGCAGGCTTTCCCTGGGGTTGATCGCCTCGTGGAAAGCCTGGAGGCGCTCAAGCCGCAGCTAACAGCCCGGAATTATGTGGTTGTGGCGACATTTGGCGCCTACGACGAGGCAGCCATCCAGGCCGCGCTGGAGAGTCCGGCCAGCTATGTTGGCCTGGTTGCCAGTAAGAAACGCATGGCCGCCATCCAGGCGTTCTTAGAGGAGCAAGGCGTCTCTGCCGAGCAGCTATTGAGGCTGAAACGACCTCAAGGGCTGCCCGGCAGGGCGCTCCAGCCAGGGGAGATCGCTTTTAGCGTCATGGCTGCGCTGCTGGATATTCGCCGCCAACGAATAGGACTCTCCCAGGATGAGCTTCCCGCTCCGCGCGCCGAAGCCATAGACCCGATCTGCGGCATGACGGTGGACATCGCTACGGCAACCTACAAGACCGAGCGCAACGGGCAGATGTACTATTTCTGCTGCGCTGGCTGCCAGGCGAAGTTCGAGGCGTCGTAGGGATGGATAGCTTTCTGACCGCGCTGGTGCTGGCGGCGGGTTCCTCGAAACGTTTGGGCCAGCCCAAACAGCTTTTGTCCTATCGCGGGACGACGCTGCTGAGCTGGACGATTGCTCAAGCCGAAGCCAGCCCGGCGCTTGATGAAGTGCTGGTCATCCTGGGCCACGCCAGCGATACCGTTCTGGCGAGTGTGACCCTGGGGCGCGCGCGGCCTGTGCTGAACACCGAGTTCAGCGAGGGCTGCGCCGCTTCTTATCGGGCAGGTTTGGCAGCAGCCGACCAGCGGGCTGAGGGTGTGATGATCTTGCTCAGCGACCAGCCAGGCGTTGACGTTGAGGCTATCGGGCGCGTGGCCGCTGCCTGGCGCGCTGAACGGGGGCGTATCGTCATCGCCTCGTATCAGGGCGCGCCTGGGCATCCCCTCCTGTTTGATCGCCAGCTTTTCCCTGATCTGGCGGCGCTGCATGGCGACAAAGCTGCCTGGAAACTGGTCGATCAGCGCCCTGACTGGGTGCGCTCTGTTGAGATGGGCCGCCCGCTGCCCGGCGACGTGGATACCTGGGCAGATTACACCAAATTGGCCGACAGCGAATAGAAACCTGGCGCGCCTCCCTCTTGCGCCACAAGGTCATCAATGGTAGCATTCTGATACGACCACCTCAACTTTCCTCAAGCTTCCTACATGGAGGACCGCATGAGCAGCGCAAACACGGACATTCCCCCTCTTCCTGAAACCCTGGCTGACCTGGCCCGCTATAACCGTGAGCGTTTTGGCGAATATATCTCGCTGGTCTATGAGTTCCCTGGCAGTGAATGCGAGTATACCAACCTGGAGGTGGACCGCGAGGCGAATAAACTGGCCCATGCCTTGATGGGCCTGGGGGTGAAGAAGGGGGATCGGGTGATGGTGATGATGCAGAATAACCCGCAGGTGCTGATCGGCTATCAGGCACTGGCGCGCATCGGCGCGATCACTATTCCGGTTCTGCCCCTGCTGAAGCCGCCGGAGGTGGCCTATATTGCCGCCAATTCCCAGGCGGTAGCCATTCTCACCAGCACCTGGGTCTTGCATATTGTGCAGGAGGGGGTGAAAGAGGCGACCTCCATGCGCCATGTGATTGTCGTGGGCCAGCAGGGCGATGCGCCTGCTTCTGATGGCGCTGACTATCAAGTACATGGCTATGACGCGCTGGTTGCCAATCAACCGGATACCCTCCCAGCGGTGGAGATCAAGCCGGAAGAACGGGCGGTCATTCTCTATACCTCCGGCACGACAGGACGCCCCAAGGGGGTGCTGCTCAGCCATCGCAACCTGATCTCCAACGCCATTGCTGGTGCTGGGGATGATACGGAAATTACCAGGGGGAGGGCGTCGCTGGCGGTACTGCCCCTGGCGCATGCGTTTGGCATTACCGTCTCGAACGTCGCGTATCTGAGCGGCACGAAAACTGTGATGGTGGCTCGCTTCGAGCTTGAGCAGGTATTTCAACTGATTGAGAAGCATCGCGTTGCTGGATTCGCCGGTGTGCCAGCTATGTTTGTCGCCATGCTCAATTTCTCCGATGCGGAGAAGTACGATACCAGCAGCCTGGAGTTTGTGGTCAGTGGCTCGGCGCCGCTGCCGGTGAGCGTGCTGGAGGGCTTCGAGAAACGTTTCAACTGTCCTATCCGCGAGGGCTACGGTCTTTCCGAGGCGACAACGGCGGTTTCCGGCCACGCGGTTGATATGGTGCGTAAGCCTGGCTCCGTTGGCAAGCCGTTGCAGGGGGTGGAGGTGCGCGTGGTGGATGATAACGACAACGATCTCCCGGTTGGCGAGGTGGGCGAACTGCTGGTGCGCGGCCCCAATCTCATGCAAGAATATTACAATATGCCGGATGAGACGGCGCAGGCACTGCGCGGCGGCTGGCTGCACACCGGCGATATGGCAAAGCTGGATGAAGAGGGCTACATCTATATTGTCGAACGCAAGAAAGACCTGATCATTCGCGGCGGCCTCAATATTTATCCGCGTGATGTAGAAGAGGTCTTGATGCGCCATCCGGCGGTGCTGGAATGCGCGGTGATCGGCGTGCCATCAGAGCGCCTGGGCGAAGAGGTGCTGGC
Organism: Ktedonobacterales bacterium; assembly: GCA_036557285.1. NCBI lineage: Bacteria > Bacillati > Chloroflexota > Ktedonobacteria > Ktedonobacterales > Ktedonobacterales bacterium. The sequence goes on along the minus strand of DATBHW010000076.1, from coordinate 63,122 downwards.
TTACGTCGTGTTGCAGGACGGCAAACAGGCCACAGCCGAAGAAGTGATGGATTTCAGTCGGCAGTATCTGGCAAACTATAAAACCCCGTCCTTTGTCGAGTTCATCCCGGCGCTGCCGCGCAATCCCATCGGCAAAATTGACCGCAAGATTCTACGCGCGAAGAGCCGCTAAGAATCGCCCACAAAACTTTGACGGCGCAGCAGTGGTCACATGCAGCGCCGCGCCCCTTCGGGGAGGGCCGCTTGCCTCGGCTATGCCTCGTCGAGCGAGAGGTCCTCGCTCCCGTTGGTCGCTCGCGTGTCCCTTCTAGGCGGCGCTGCATGTGTTCTCCTGTTCATATTCTTGAGGCTGTCAGGTAGCATTGAAAAAAATAATCATATCTTGAGAGAGCGCACGTAATCCTCCAATGTGTCTCATGTGCTTGGAAAAGGATGCTTATGTTCTTGTCTAAGACCTCGCTCAAATCACGCCGACGTTGGGGCCTGGCGTTCTGTTTGTGTCTGGCGCTGGGCAGTTGCACGCAGAGTACGCCGAACCAGACAACCACAACACCTACCCTTCCTGGTCCGCTGCCCCCTACCGGGCAAAGCTGCGCGCCGCTGAGCCAGCAGATTGCCGGGTTTCCGCCTTCGCTGGCGGTGGATTGCGATTATATCTATAGTCAGCTTGTGCGCCTGGCGATAGGGTATCAGGCGCGTGAGGCCGGGCAGGGGAATAAAAAGCCAGGACATGATGACTTTGCCAACGCCTGGACGGCGGAAATCCTGAAGCAACTGGATGGCTTTGGGCCAACAGTTGCTAAAGACCCTTTTTCCATCCAGGGGTACGACGGAAGGCCAGCCGTTGTTCCGGCGGTCAATGTAGAGGTGACAGTGGCTGGCGCGACACATCCAGAACAAATAGTGATGATCGGCTGCCATTACGACGGCTTTGCCAACTCTACGGAGTCCGCCTATGATGACGCCAGCGGCTGCATGATTATGCTGGGGTTGGCAAAGGCGCTGGCGAACCACTGGCGCAGCAGCCATAGCTGGCCTGCGCGCACGCTCAAGTTTGTGTTATTTGACGCCGAAGAGCAGGGCATCCTGGGGTCGTTTCACTATGTCAATCAGACGATAGCTGGTGATCGCGGCGCTGTTGTGGCGATGTTTGATGAGGAGCAGAATGGCGTGGCGTATCCTGCCCGCGCTTTTGGCCGCGCTGACCAGCTATTCCTGCCGTTTATCACCGTGACCAGTCCGGTAGGCCCAAGCGATCTGTATAAGCAAACGCTTGGCGATGGCGCACATCACGACCAGTTCCTGGCCTGGCAGGATTTCACCAGGCAGGCCATCAGCAACGCCTTCAGCATTATGCGCGCGATGCGCCCTTCGATGGCCTATCTGCCGAATCAGACCCAGGGCATCTTCACGCCCGCGCAGCTTGCCGATAACCAGACCATTCAGCTTATGGATGATAACGTGGGCGGCAGTGATGAAGTGCCTTTTACTTTTGCGGGCATCAATTGTATTACGATGTCGGGCAATTTCACGTATTATGATAGGAATGCGCCGCCATCGTCCTATCCGTTCGATCAACCAGAGGATAGGGTGGCGCTGATGAATCAATATACAGGTGGCTCCGGGGCAAAATCGCTGGGAACGGTTCTCTCGCTGGCGCTGCCCGCTGTTGTCACGCTCTGGATGTTGATTCAGCCGGATGTGATGGGGCTGGAGCCAGCTCCAAAGGGTCCGGTGGGAACGATCAGCGATCTGCCAAACAATATCCAGCCGGGCAAAGCCTTGACGCTTTCTGCCCCCGGAAGCTACTCGCCAGCCGGTGGCGCGCTGAGCTATCATTGGGATTTTGGCGATGGCTCAACCGGCAGCGGCCAGCAAGCCCGGCACTCCTGGGCCAGCCCCGGCACCTACACGGTGCAATTGACAATTCAGGACAGCGCGGGCAAGCGGATGGTTCTTACAAAAACGGTAGAGGTGGGCAGGCGCTTGCCAGAGTTTCATAATCGCTTTGAGGATTTTGGCCCATCGAATGGCTATGCGCCGCCCAATCCGGGTGTGATCATACCGACGCCGGGGCCAGGCAACCCGTGATGGGTGCGCCTGGGGAAAAGCTGGATACGGAAACAAAGGGGATGGCTGCTTTAGTGAAGAGAAATGGATACGAGTATGAGTGCGGATGATTTGTGGTATAAGGATGCCGTTTTCTACGAACTCCATGTGAAAGCATTTTACGATAGTAACGGGGACGGGACCGGGGATTTTCGCGGGTTAACGGAGAAGCTTGATTACCTTCAAGACCTGGGCGTGGATTGCGTCTGGGTTCTGCCATTTTATCCTTCGCCGCTGCGAGATGACGGCTACGACATTTCGGATTATTACAACATTCACCCTTCCTATGGGACGCTGGCTGATTTCCGCGCCTTTCTCAAAGCGGCGCACCATCGGGGCATGCGCGTCATTACCGATCTGGTCATGAACCATACCTCTGACCAGCATCCCTGGTTTCAGGATTCGCGCCGTTCGCCGCATTCCCGCTATCGTGACTATTACGTCTGGAGCCAGACCTACCAGAAATATGCCGACGCGCGCATCATCTTTACTGACACGGAACGCTCCAACTGGTCCTGGGATATGGAAGCAGGAGCCTATTATTGGCATCGTTTCTTCAGCCACCAGCCAGACCTGAACTATGCTAATCCCCAGGTGCATCGGGCGATGACGAGGGTGATTCGTTTCTGGCTGGATATGGGTGTGGATGGTTTTCGGATGGACGCTGTACCCTACCTGTATGAGCGCGAGGGTACCAATTGCGAAAACCTGTCTGAAACACATGCCTATCTGCGCGAGGTGCGCCGGGCTGTTGAAAAATCCCATCCGGGCAGCATCTTGCTTTGCGAGGCGAATCAGTGGCCCCAGGACGTGCGGGCGTATTTTGGTGACGGCGATGAATGCCATATGGCCTTTAATTTTCCGGTGATGCCGCGCCTTTTTATGAGCCTGCGCAGCGAAAATCGCCTGCCTATTGTTGATATTATCGAGCAGACGCCTGGGATTCCGGCAGTGTGCCAGTGGGGATTATTCCTACGTAATCATGATGAGTTGACGCTGGAGATGGTGACGGACGCCGAACGCGACTATATGTATCATGAGTTCGCTACAGACCCTCGTATGAAGATAAACCTGGGGATTCGTCGCCGCCTTGCGCCTTTGCTGGGCAATGGGCGCAGGCAAATTGAGTTGATGACCAGTCTGCTCTTTACCTTCCCCGGCAGCCCCATTATCTATTATGGCGATGAGCTGGGCATGGGGGATAACATCTACCTGGGCGACCGCAATGGCGTGCGCACACCCATGCAGTGGAGCGGTGATCGCAACGCTGGTTTCTCGCGCGCCGATACAGCGGCGCTGTATAGCCCACTGATTATGGACCCGGTGTTTGGCTATCAGGCTGTAAATGTTGAAGCCCAACAGCGCAGCCCGTCGTCGCTGCTCAATTGGACCAGGCGCATGATTCGCATCCGCAAACGCTATCCTGTCTTTGGGCGCGGCTCTATCGAGTTTTTGCGCCCGGAGAACAAGAAGGTGCTGGCGTACCTGCGCAGCGACGGCGAGCAAACCGTACTGGTTGTGGCGAATCTTTCGCGCTTCTCGCAGCCGGTTGAATTAGACCTCCAGCGTTTTCGTGGGATGTCGCTCATCGAACTGATCGGGGAAACACAGTTCCCTCCTGTGCGTGAGGAGCCATATTTTCTCTCGCTTGGCCCGCATGGATTTTATTGGTTCAGGGTGGCTCATGACGGATGCCACCTACAGGACCAGGCAGTGGTATCTGGCGGCGCTCCTTGAAGGGCTTCTCCCATCAATCGTAGGTTTTAGGCGCTTGTCAAGCTTTCCTCCAGCCAGACAGGGCTGGAGAAAGGAAAGGGCCAGCACATGACCTCTGCGGGCGGCAAGAACTATACGGTACTCATCGTTGATGATGACCCCAATCTTCTTCAATTACTCACCGATGGCCTGGAGTTGCTCGGACGGTTTACTGTGATACGTGCGAGGAACGGCGTGGAGGGACTTGAGCGGTTCTTCGAGGGGCATCCAGACTGTGTGATTATAGACGTTATTATGCCAGGGTTAGATGGCTATCAATTGGCGAAAGCCCTGCGCGGTGATCCCGATTCGGCGGAAACGCCGCTCATCATGCTCACGGCGCTGGCCCAGGAGAAAAATCGGTTTGTGGGCCTCGCGTCTGGCGCTGATCAGTATCTGGTCAAACCCGTCACCCCACGCAAGCTTGTCGAAGCGGTCCAGCGAGCGGTGCAGATCACCCATGCGGAGCGCCAGCGCCGCTTTCAGGCGCTGGCTGAAGAGAAGGAGGCTCCCGTTCCTGAGCAGTGAATAGGGCCACAGCATGATGAATGCTTGCGGCCCCGACTTGCAGCGCCGCCTGGAAGGCGGCTCAACGGCTGGCTGCCTGGAAGGCGGCGCTACAGGTGGCCGCCTTCCAGGCGAATCTGCTCAGGAAAGCCCTCCCAGCGCGCGGGCGATCTCAAGGAAGTTCGGCGTTCCCCAGCCTGTGGGATAATCCCATCCTGGTCCGGTTTTATAATAGAGGTTCGTTCCGTTTTTGATGTCGTGGAAGGGATGAAACTTCCCTGGATGATTGGCAAGCTGGTAGATGGTCGGCGGCCCCCCTAGATTGGGCTTCCCTTGCTTGCGCAGCGCCTGATCGACCAGCAGCGCCCCAGCAGCCCAGATGGGGGCTGCCGCGCTGGTGCCTCCCACTCCCAGCCAGAACCCCTGATAATAGATGGCAATGCCATCAGCAGCGGCGGCGACATCTGGCACCTGGCGATTGCCGTTCGAGAACGAGTTCTGGACTCCCTGCCCCGCCTGCCAGGGTGGCAGAGGGAAGTTTTTATTCTGGCTGACGCCTCCGCCAGTCCCCCACGTATTCCCGCACTTCGATTTATCCGGGCTTCCCGCTTCCCAGGCGCGCTCCCCGCCCTTCAGGCTGGTGCCTCCCACGCCAATGGCCCAGGGCGCGCTCGCTGGGAAGCTCACCACAAGCTGACCAAACACGCCATCGGTAAAGGCGGCGCAATCCCCACTGGAAATGAAGACGCTGATCCCCTCCACCGCCATCAGTTGCAGGGTTTGCCCATACTGGGCCATATAAGCGGGCGTGACCTGCCCCTCTCCTATGCCATAGCTGATACTGGCTACCTGCACCTCATCGTCTACGGCGATCCGATTCAAGACATCCAGAAAGCTCTTGTCGTCGGGTTGGGGGGATTGATAGTCAATCAACTGCGCCTGGGGCGCCAGTCCGGCGATCAATTCAAGGTCCAGCGCCCCCTCTCCCGCTCCGGGGCCAGCCGGTACTCGACCATCTACATCCACATTGCGCACTTGCAGGTTCACGTCGTTGCAGGCGGCGTAATTGGCGACATCGTGGCGATCATAAGACTCACCTACCTCCACGATGCCTATTTTCATTCCCTGGCCTCGGATTCCCTGCTTATAGAGGGCGTCGAAGGAATATGCCTGCGCCAGTTGGTCCCGCGTCAGTCCCATCAGGCTATACAGCGTACAGTCGCCAAGTTTTGGGGATTGCTTCTGCTGGGGAGAACTGCTGTGCAACCGACTCAGTTGGCCCTGGAAGTGGGCAAAGTTATCCAGCCCGATGATGGCCGTAACCAACGGCGCAATATCGGCTGGCAAGACGGGGGCTTGATTTGGTCCAAAGAAGTCTTGCCCATTCAGCGACCGCTGCTGGAGAACAATCTGAAAGGCTTTTGCTATTTGTAGGACGGTGGCCTGTACGGTCAAGGTGGTTCTCAGTGGGCTGGCGTTGACCACTTGAAACCCCTGCTGAGTAAGCCAGGTGGTCACGTGCTGGACGGTTTCCGCGTCTGCGCCAAACTGCTCGGCCACTTGTTGTGGGGAGAGATATTGGCCGTAGCGCGGCGAAGAGGGGTCATAGATGTCTTGTGCTGCCTGGGCCAACGCCTGCCGATTGATTTTTAAGCCAATTGTCAACTGAAGCGTTTGGTCAAGCGGCAGCAAGCCAATGAGTTTTCCTTGCAGCGCCGCAGTTGGCAGCCCTGAGAGGGCCGGAAGCGGCGGCAAATACGTAGAGCGCGATGGCTGCGGCTCTGGAGAACCTCCACAACCACTCAATAGGAGTAAGGCGGCCAACATCCCAATGAGCCACGGCTGCTGTGCTATTCGCCTGGCGCCTCGTGGTAGCCGGGTCATCGAGGCGACGATATGTACTACTTTCACGTGTATCCTCCTCTGCCAACATTCGTGGCTCATGCGGTTTGCTCCCGTTGCAGCAGACACCCAGGGAGACGAAATCATCCCGCAGCAGAATGCCCTTTAGTAGTGTAGTGGAGAATGTCATCAAATGAAAGTAGTTACGCAACATCCCAGCAGTGAAGCCCATCACAGTTCGATTCCCGTCGTTCATGGCCCCCAGGCAGCAATCTTTAGTCCTACCCGCGAAAAACAGCAAAAAACCCAAGATATGGGGTTTGGCCGCTTGAGTAATCAATATCTTGTATCTCTGCTGGCTGAGGGCGCGCTACGAGTAGCGCGCTCTGAAGCCTCAGCCATCCTGGGGGGAGGGGAGCCATTTTTCCGCCCAGGCCGCGATAGAGCGGATCACCTGCTCCAGATCATAGCCGCGCTCGTTCAGCGAGTATTCTACGCGGACAGGTGGCCCTGGTAGGACATGGCGGATGACCAGCCCTTCCGCTTCAAGCTCGCGGAGGCGTTCGCTTAAGAGCCGGTCAGAGAGGCCGGGGATGGCAGCGAGCAATTCGTTAAAACGGTGAGGGCCATTAATGAGGACACGCAAGATAACCCCGGTCCAGCGTCGGCCAATCAATTCCATAGCATGATGATAGCGGGGACAGAACGCTGAGAGATGGTGTTCTTCGGCTATCGGGGGCGCCAGGTGCCCCGCCTCAAGCTCTTGACTCATGATATGGCCCTTCTTCTCTTCTACCAGGCCGCTTCCTATCGCCTACAGGCTCAAGACCTTCTAAAAACTGTTCTAAAGCAGCATTGTATCACAGGAAAAGCGCCTCACTGATTGGCGAGCAATTCCTCTAAGAGCGCGCGGTGTTCATCTTTGTGGCGCGCCAAAGCGGTCAGGCTTGCCGTAGGGTTGGTCGTTTTCCCATTAGGCCGGGGAATCTGGCGATAGAGTTTTTCGTGTGGGGTGGCCTTCAGGAAACTGATGAGATCGTTATACGCCTCTGCAAAATCAGCGCGCGCCTGCCTGGCATCATATCCCTTCCATGCTTCGGCGGCGCGAGCGTTGAAGGGGTCGGGATTGCGCGCCTCTTCCAGCATGTTGGCGGGCAGGTCATTTTCTGTGAGGCGCACCTCGATAGCGCGCTGCCCCCAGCGATCCCAGGCGGCGATGTGCGCCAGCACTTCTCGTAATGACCAATCCCCCAGTTTTCCGGGTGTTGTCAGTTCTTCATCGGAAAAACGCGCGATGACGGCCTCCAACTCCTCCTGAGATTTCTGGAAACGCGCAACCGGGTCATCCATAGCTAAAAACCGCCTTTCACTGCGCTGCAACAGAGCCTTGGCATTGGGCCTGGCCTTCCTGTCTGCTGCGCCTCTCTCTTAGCATATCACAATCCCACTCGCTCGAAAAATACCCCAACGGGGCAGCCAATAAGTCCTGCTTTATCCTATACAGCGGGTTTTGGCGCGCCTGTATGGCATACTTGTTCTTAATGTCCCTATCGTCCCTGTCGCTCAGGTGGTCTCGCCCACTGCCGGGTGATGGGAGGACGGGTTTTGTCAAGAGAGAAAGGACCAGAGTATCGAATGCACTTTCGATCAGATGAGCGTGCGCCGCTTTCACGGGTTGGCCTCTGTAGACTTCCTGGCTTCGACGAGCAAGATGTTGACCTGCCCCCTGAAGGGAGCAGCACACGCGCTTTTCGGGCTGCGCTTCGCGGATTGACAGCAGACCAGGATGGGGAAGCGGCTGCCACAGTGACAGAGTCAGTGACGAGCAGTGGGCTATCGCCTCGCAAGTCTGCGAGCTTCGCCCGCCGCCAGCACTGGATGTTACGCCGTCGGATGATCGTAGTGGCAGCGGCACTGCTGGCGCTGCTGGGAGTGAGCGCAACGTTGCTTGGCTCGCATGTAGGCATGCTGGCATTTGGAGTGGGCGTCAGCCCAACGACTGTCGCGCCTACGCCAATGGATCCATCAGGTTCTCAGGCTGGCATCGCATCCATTCCTGTGACGGCGCATAACCCTCGGGTCGGGTCCAGGACACCGGAAGTGACCCCGACACCGAAACCACCTCCGCCGCCACCTCCGCCAACCTACACGCCTGATGGCCCCTACTCGAACGGAACACCCCCGCCGGGGTATCCCAGTTTTGCCGTCACCGAGCCTGCAAATGATCCCTGGGCCAGCGTGTTTGGTCAGTGTGTGTGGTGGGCGCAATACAAGCGGCCCGATGAGAACCTGGCGGGCATGGGCGCCGCCATGAATTGGGCCAACGGCGCGCGTGCGCGTGGATACACGGTCACCTCGACCCCTGCGGCCAACGCGACGGTCGTTTTTGCGCCGGGTGTGCAGGGAGCGAGTCCCCAGGGCCATGTCTCGCATGTGGAAAAGCTGTTGACCGGTGGCTGGGTGCTGGTGAGCGAGATGAATTTTAATTGGAACGGCGGCGGGTTCGCTCGCGTGAACTATCGTTACATTCATGTCGGCTCAGGCGTCTGGTTTATCCACTGATACCTGATAGATACCTGAGAAACGTAGATGGTTCCACCACACATGAGATGTTGGCAAGCGAGGCATGGTACTTGTAGCGCCGCCTGGAAGGCGGCCAGCGACCAGCCGCCTGGAAGGCGGCGCTACAAGTGGCAACCCCCAATAGGTGGTGGAACCAACGTAGATACATAAGAAACGGCGGAATAGTCGTGACTGAAGCCAGCCGAATGACGGGCGAGCGGCTGGTCTGGCAGCGACCAGAGCAGTTGCTGCAACCAGATGCGCTGGAAACAGTGCTGAGCAGATCATCGCTGTGCTGGCCTCACTGTCCGAAAGGGAGTGAGGCCATTTCTTCTAGAGGCCGTAATCTGCGAGGGCGTGTCGTAGGGGTACGCCAGGAGCCGCTGAAGGGCGGCGTTTCGGGCGCGCATCTGGAACGCTTGCTGGTGGAGCTTGCCATTAAAGGGCCGACAGGAGTTCGACGGGATACGCTTCCGCTGATCTTCAAGCGCATCAAGCCCGACCAAAGCTGGCTGATGCGCTCCAGCGGCGATACGCGCTGTCGAGAGGCGCAGCTCTGGCGGCATGGGCTGCTGGCCGATGCGCCCCGCGCGCTCTGTGTGCCGGTGCTGGCGGCTGCATACGATGAAGACACCGGAGAGGCCGCGCTGCTGCTGGCGGATGTGACGCGCTGGCTGGGGACGTTAGAGGATTGCTTTGCCCCGGCGCCGCCCGGCCAGTTGAGGCTGTATCTCGATCACCTGGCCCGGCTGCACGCGCACTACTGGCAAGACGCGCGCCTGGACGCCGCGCGGTTTGCGCTGGCTACGGTGGAGCAAGCGTCGTTGATGCTTGCCCCGGCGGCCATACAGGCGCAGCTTGCCACAGGTGACGCCCACCCCTATCTGCCTGTGTCACAGGCTGGCTGGGAAGCCTTCTTCACGTATGGGCCAGCGGAGGCGCTCGGCAAGGTTCAGCGGGTCTTTGATGCTCCGGCAGCTTTTCTGGCAGACGCCGCCAGTGTTCCGTCAACGCTGCTGCATGGCGACGCCTGGCCGCCGAACATGGGCAGCCTGCCCGGCGAACGTGGGATAGGCGGGAGATATGGCGGGTATCCTGGCAGCCGCACGATTTTGATTGATTGGGCGCTGGCGACGGCTGGCCCGGCGAGTTTTGATCCGTTCTGGCTGCTCTTTGCCTGGCGAACGGTTGATACACGCCTGGCCCTGCTCTATTACCGCGAGCGTCTGGTCCTGCATCTGGCGCGGCGTGGTCTGGACATCGGCGCTGCGCAGTGGCGGCTGCTGGTTGATCTGGCGGCGGCGCGCACCGTGCTGACCTGCGGTGAGACGATGGGCCAGGAAATACGCTTTGCCAGAACCGCAGCCCGCCGCGCCAGGGCTATCGAAGCCCTGGCCTGGTGGGTAAATTGGGCGGCCAGAGTCATCGAGCGTCGGGGCTGGGACCAATAACCCTTCCGGCGCTGCCAAACGCCTCAAATAGCCCTGAGTCTTTGGTGATGTAGATCGCTTTCTGTGCAATCAGTTCCTGCTTCAGCAGTTCGCGCAGCCGCTGAAGTTTTTCCCCCACGAAGACGGCTTTCGCCTGGCCGGAGAGGATATACTCGATCAATGGCTCGACTTCTGTGACCACCAGGGCATCTTGGTAACGATAGAGCGTGACCGATGCGAACCAGTGGGCAAGCTGCTCTGCTCCATTCTCCAGGGTAAACGAGAAGCTGGTGCTTCTCTGAGAAAAGCGCCTGTCAACCCGGCCCATCAGATCGCGTATCTCGTGCTGGTGGGTATCGCCAATCGTTGAGGCATACAGACGACCATCTGCCTTGAGGACGCGGCGAATCTCTGCCAGCGCCCGTGAGCGGTCTGGCACATGATAGAGCATATGATTGGCAATAACCACGTCCAGACTGGCGTCATCAAACGGAATGGTCTGCGCGTCAATGACCCGAAACGTAAAGCAGTGCTGGCGCTGGCTGAGGTTTTGCTGCGCCTCCTGAAGCATCCCCGGCGAGAAATCTGAGAGAGTGATCTGCCAGTCGTCGGCAATGCGGTCCCGATTGCTGAGCCACAGTTTCCCCGGACCACAGCCAAGTTCAAGGATACGACTGCCCGGAGCAATCTTGAACTGGTCGAAGAGCCAGCGGTTCCAGCCGCGCTTGTTGGTGCTAAAGCGCGCGTGCAACTGGATACGCGCATTCAGGTTAGACGCATCTTTGTATTGCTCGTTCAACAGATAAGATTGATCGGTTAGGTCTGACATGAAAACCTCTCTGTCTAGGGTGGTCTTCTGAAGTTAGCGTTCCTCTAGGGCTGCGGCCAGATAGGCTGCCGGGCGATACAGAGCGCCCGACTGTACCCCGGCCTCTACGCGCTCAAGCAGCGCCAGCAGTTGCGTGCGTGGCGTCTGCTGGATGGCGCGCACCGCTGCCGCGCGAGGATAATCCAATCGGCGCAGACGCTCCAGCAGAGCCAACGCCTCGGCATCAAAGCCTGCCAGCGCCTGGGCTGTCGCCTGGCGTGTTCTGGTCGCTTGAACAACAGCGGCGCGTGGGTGCGCCGCTTTGGCGCTCGCCCGGCGTTTCATGGACGCATCAAACACCGCTTTCTGCGAGGTAAGCTGCTCCACCAGGGCGAGCAGATCGGCCAGCTGATAAAGGGCGCGGCGTTGGCGCGGGCGATTGGGCCAGGGCGCGTACTGGCCCGCCTGGGGCAGCAAGCCGCGTTGTCGAAGCCACCGGGCAAACGCAGCGGCGGTCTTTCCGCGAAGGGTCTGGTCTTCGCAGACCAGGACAGCCCACGCGCGATCAACGTCAATCAGGATAGAGGTGTCATAGAGGAGCGCATCAGCCTGGGCAGCGCGCTCAAGCGCCGCCTGGGTTTCCGGTTTCATCAGCGCCTCCTGATCGTTTGGCGTTATCTCTGCAAAGGGCGCTTACGCAGAACATTGCTTCGCACGATGTTCAGTTGCTGATAAACCACTTCTGTTTCCATTCTACTCTTGCCTGTCCATTCAGGCAAGGCCCATCAGGGCATGTTTTCAATCCGCCTGACGCCGCGCTCAATTGGCGTGCTTCTTGCATTGTTGCCTGGCGGTTGGTCGTGTTGAGGCGACTGTTTAGCAGACAATGAGCGAGAAGAGTGTGTATGCAGATTGCTTGTATTGGTTCGCGCGAGATTCCGCCAGAGAGCGCGAACGCCTGCCGCGAGATGGGTATGGGACTGGTCCGGGCAGGCTATACGGTTGTTACCGGGGCGACACCCGGCACGCCAGGGCGGGATGACTGGGCCAACTGGGCTGACGCCGCTTTCGCCGCCGGGGCGTATTATCTCAATCCGACCCGCCTGATCGTCTGCCTCCCCTGGCAGCATTTTCCGCATGGCAGCGGCAGCCCGCCGCCTGAGATCAGCGTCGGATACGTTGAGGAGCATCTTGAATGGGCGGAGGCGGCCCGCCGCTACTGGGAGGCAGAGCGGGCTGCCTATGTTGGCCCCTGGGCAGCGATCCATCGGGCGACCAGCCTGCGCTATGTGCGCAATGCCGGTATCATCCTCCAGTCGCGCCTTGTGCTGGCCTGGCCGCATGGCGAAGCGAATGGAACGCGCTTTGCGATGGGCTTTGCCGAATGGCGCGGCGTACCGGTGATTGACCTGGAGATAGCGCCCTGGCGTGAGGCTCTGGCCGCGCTGGTGGCTCAGCCCCACCTTATTGGCGACTCAAATCGCTGCTAAGGGGTTTCACCACACATGAGGTGTTGGCAAGCGAGGCGTGTTACTTGTAGCGCCGCCATCCTGGCGGCCAACGCTTCGCCAAGGCGAGCGTTCGCCCTCCAGGCCACCGCACCGGCGGGCCAACGTTGAGCCGCCTGGAAGGCGGCGCTACAAGTAGCCCCCGATAGGTCGTGGATCGCCGCTAGGGGAGGCTGACGGTTGAAAGCCGCGCCGTGTGCTACAATGAATGAATTAAGAGGATCATCTTGATTCTTCGTCAGGAAAAGCGCAATGGATACTTCTTCTGAGCAGAAGCGCGTGCTGCTCTTGTTCTCGCCAGCCTCCTATCGAGCCAGCCCCTTTGTAGAGGCGGCAAACCGGCTTGGCCTGGAGGTGGTCCAGGGCGTTGATCTGCCGGAGGCGCTGGCCGAATACTGGCATGTGCCGCTGGGCCTGGATTTCGGCAACCCAGAACAGGCAGCCGGGGCAATCGTGGCCTATGCCGAAAAACACCCGCTGCATGCCATCATCTCTGTTGATGACAGCGCCAGCCTCTTAGCGGCTCGCGCCAGCGCCGCCCTGGGATTAGCGCATAATTCACCGGATGCCGCGCTGGCGGCGCGCGATAAATATGTGATGCGCCAGATGCTGGCGGCGGGCGGAGTGCCTGTACCCTGGTTCCGGTGTTTTGCCGCCACAGATGATGCTGCCCAGGTAGCGGCGCAGGTCGAATATCCCTGTGTCGTCAAGCCGCTGCGTCTGTCGGGGAGTCGCGGCGTGATTCGCGCCGATTCGCCGGATGAATTGATCGCGGCATTTACGCGCACGCGCAAGATGCTGCTGGCCGATGGCAGCGCGCCGGAGGGGACTTCGCTGCTGGTTGAACGCTTTATTCCTGGCTTCGAGGTGGCGCTGGAGGGCATCCTGACCGATCAGAAACTGAACGTCCTGGCGCTCTTTGATAAGCCCGATCCGCTAGATGGCCCGTTCTTTGAGGAGACGATCTATGTGACGCCTTCCCGGCTGCCGCCAGCGACACAGGCCGCCATTGCCGATTGCACGACCAGAGCGGCGGCGGCGCTGGGCTTGCGGACGGGGCCGGTGCACGCGGAACTGCGGGTGAATGACGCCGGAGCCTGGATCGTCGAGATGGCCGGGCGCTCGATTGGCGGTCTCTGCTCCACAATTTTGCAGTTTGGGGTGGATATGTGCCTGGAAGAGTTGATTCTGCGCCAGGCTGTCGGACTGGAGATTGACTCGCTGGACCGCGAGGAGCAGGCGGTAGGCGTGATGATGATCCCTATCCCTGGCGCGGGTATGCTGCGCGGCGTACAGGGAGCGGAGCAGGCGCAGGCGACGCCGGGCATTGTCGGCTTCGAGATGACGGCCCGGCTGCATAACCCCGTTGTGCCGCTGCCAGAAGGCGATAGCTATCTCGGCTTTCTCTTTGCGCGTGGCGAGAGTCCGGCCCAGGTAGAAGCGGTGCTGCGCAAGGCGCACAGCAAGCTGAAGTTTACGATTGAGCCGCTGCTGCCGGTCATCAGCCTGACGAGCGTCTCTCGGCGGGCGAGCGAAGCGACTAGCGGGTGAGAGAGCCTAACTGGCCCTGATTGGGTTCCGCTCAGCAGAACCACGATTCGGTGAGGTGCGGCGTCTCTTTTCGGGCGAACGGCGGGCGCGCCCTGCCAGCAGCGGTTAGAACGAGGCCCGCTGTCTCTTCGGCCAGCGCCTTGATGGCGTAGAAGGTTTCGTCTGCTGGTGTGTTGGATCGCTCGCCAGCCTCTACCAGCGCGGCAACCTCTTGCTGAAGCCGGTCCAAGCGTGGGTCGGGATGTGTCCATTGATAGCTGAAGGCGGCGGCATCCAGTTCGCCTAGAGAGGGGCGCATCGCTGGCTTATCCAGCAGCGCCGCGCCTGGCGGCAAGAGAAGCCGGATGGAGTAGTGGACGGGATCGATCTGTTCAATCAGGTGATACTGCTCGATGAAGGTGAGCAAGTCCAGGTAATCGTCGAGCGTGGTCCAGGGCGTGAAAGGCAGCAGCGAGGGGCGCATGGGAATATCCGCATCCTCCAGAATGCGCAGGGCTTCAATCACATCAGCCCTGGTATGGCCTTTGTCCAGATGCGCCAGGACGTGATCGCTGACCGCCTCAATCGCCGAAACGATGAAGGCGCAGCCGAGCGCCCGGAACTCGCGGAAGAGGGCGCGGTGTTCAAGGATATGTTCGATCTTGATCGTGGCGTCGAAGGTGAGCGCGGGAAACTCGGTGCGCATGGCCCGCAGGATTTTCAGCGAGTGGCCGGGGCCATTCAGGAAATCGGGGTCGCCAAAGGTGATATGCTGCGCTCCCATCTGTACCTGAGCGCGAATATCCTGAAGGACGATCTCCCTGGGGATGACGAAAAAACGGCCCTGGTAGACGGGCGTAATCGGGCAGTGCAGGCAGGTATGCAGGCAGCCTCGGCTTGCTTCGACATAGCCTACCAGCGACAACTGCTCCCCCTGCTGGAGACGGGCGTAGCGTTGAAGCGGGGGCAGCGCCCGGCGGTCCGGTTGGGTGAACGGCAGGCGGCGCAAAATGGGCGCGGCGGGCGCGGTAGGTGTGCTGACGCCGGGCAGTGAATCGGGGTTGCCCTGTTCCAGCGCCTGAACGAGTTCGAGCAATGCTTGCTCGTATTCGCCGCCGATGACGAAATGGATGCCTTGCGCGTGGAGGTAATCGGCGTTCAGCGAGGCATACAGGCCATAGAAACAGAGCCGCGCCGTTGGGTTCAGTGTGTGGACACGCTCGGCCACGCGCATTGCCAGCCGCAGCGCGGTGTGCATGGGGACAGAGATGCAGACCAGTCTGGCCTGGATGATCATCTCGTCCGTCAGCGGTTCGACGGCGGTGTCAATGGCGACGGGCGCGTAACCAGCTTGCGCGAGGACAGCAAGGGGCGACGCGAGGTTGAGCGGCTGATGCCCAAGCTCGTAGCAGGAAACCAGGAGGATCGCGCCGGGTGTTCTCATTTCTTGCGCTGAGGCGCTCCGCCGCCCTTGTGTCCGGCCCCAACGGGCGCGCCACCTTTGCTGCCTTCGGGGGTCCAGCCTTCGGGCATGCGCGCTTGCTCACCGAAGAAAAACTCTTCCATTTGCTCGCGCAAAATCTTGCGGGCGTCGGGATCGGCCATATTCAGGCCATAATGATTGATGATGAGTGTCGCCTGGGCGGGCCACATGGCGTATGCTTCGGCGGAGATATGCTCGTAGATGCGCTGGCCGAGTTCGCCAGAGAATGGCGGCTTGTCCAGGCCAGGCAATTCGCGCCCCAGTTTGACACAGTGAACCATACGTGGCATTGTCGTTTCTCCTGTCGCCAGTAAAAGCATCTCTTGAGAGAATAGTATCGTGAAGAACACGGCGCTGTCAAATAGCCAACCAGTGAAGAAGACCAGCAGCGAAGCCAGGCGCGTCCTCTTTCTGGGAACGCCGGGCGACTTTTCGCGCCCGCCGCTGGAGGCGCTGCTGGCTGATGGGCTGAAGGTCTGCGCGGTGGTTGTGCCTGCGTCGGGGCGGGCAGCCAGCGATCCAATCATCAGATATGGCCCCGCGCAGGGTGGACGCTCGCGGCTTCCCATCCTTACCCCGTTCATGAATCGGACCATCGCGCAGATAGCCTGGGAGCGGAGTATCCCGGTGGTTGAAGTTGGCGCGCTGGTGAGCGCCCGGACGTTGGAGGCGCTGGCGGCTTTCCAGCCCGATGTGATCTGTGTCGCCTGCTTTCCGCAGCGTTTGCCCAGGGCGCTGCTCACACTGCCGCCGTTGGGCTGCCTGAATCTGCATCCGTCGCTCTTGCCTGCCTATCGCGGGCCGAGTCCGGGGTTCTGGGTGCTGCGCAATGGCGAGCCATATACCGGCGTGACCATCCACCTGATGGATGAGCATCTGGATACGGGCGACATCCTGCTTCAGCAAGCGTTTGAGATTCCCGAAGGCATCAGCAGCGCCGCGCTGGAACAAGAGTGCGCGACGCTGGGCGCGCCCTTGATGGCGCGGGCGGTGCGGGCGCTGGCGTCTGGAACGGCTGCCCGAACGCCGCAGCCGACGGAGGGCAGCAGCTATTACTCCTGGCCGAAAGACGAGGATTTCAGCGTACCAGTGGCGCGCCCGGCTCGCTGGGCGTTCAACTTCATTCGCGGCGTGGCTGACTGGGCTGGCCCGCTGGAACTGCGTATCAACCATGAACGCTTTCCGGTACGTCAGGCGCTGGACTATCAGCCGGATGCCCGGTTGGGGCAGCCCTATCGGCGCGCGGGCGATGAACTGTGGGCGCAGTGCGAGCCGGGCGTGCTACATGTGCTGCTCAGCCAGCCAGCGTTTGGCCGGGAACGCGCGCCGCCCTGACGCGGCAGCCGCCCGCAAGCCGCCAGCCGGGCGCGCGAGAGGCTGGATGAAGCATGCGGGTGAAACCCGAAACGGATAGCGGTTTTCCAGCCAGGTTTTGGCTGGGAACGCGCGCGGCGGAAGGTTGTACCAGGGGATAGATGCGTGAGATGAACCCATGAGAGATTCCCCCTTCTTGCCGTTGTGCGGCAGAAAAATGGAACGACCACATCGGGGAACCCTGGCCTGGAGAGGCCGGAGGGTTCACAGATATGGTCGCTGGGGGGTCTGGCTGGGGTCTCGATGGTACAATACTCCCCAGCCCCATATCTGGTTGTGCCGAATGTGGGGTCATGGCACAGCCGGTGGGTTTAACACCGGCCCTGCCAGCCGTTCTTCAGATGGTGCAATACGCTGGGTGTGAGCTACCCTCCAAAACAGAAGTAGGACAAGCGAACGGGTATGGAGAGAGTATAGCCTGCCAGGCGCTCCTCTGTCAAGTATCCTGGTGCTTTTGGTTCTGCCAAAAAGCGGAGTACCTATAGCGCCGCCGTCCCGGCGGCAGGGGGCTGCGGGGCGGAGTACCTGTAGCGCCGCCATCTTGGCGGCCAGCGTTGGCCTGCTGGTCCGCTGGCCTGGAGGGCGAACGCTCGCCCTGGCGAGCGGTTGGCCGCCTGGAAGGCGGCGCTACAGGTACATACAGTGCGTGTGCTGCTCAGCGCAGCAAGACATAATCTTGTAGGAATCGCTCCATGCGTGTGAGATAGGCGCTGATGGTATGGGCGCGCGCCCAGCCGTGTCCCTCGCCGGGGTAGATTTCCATCTCGACGGTTTTGCCCGCCCGCCGCAGCCCTTCTTCCAGGGCTGTCGCCTGGTCTTTGGGGACGACGTTATCTATTTCGCCTTGCAGCAGCAGGACGGGCGCCTGGAAGCGTTCGACGTGGAAGAACGGCGACCACTCGCGGTAGCGCGCGGCGGCTTCGGGAAGCGGGCCGACGATGCGGTCCAGGTAATGGGCTTCCAGCCGATGCGTGGTGCGGGCCAGGTTGAAGAGATCGGTGACGCCAAAGAGGCTGACCCCGGCCTTGAATCGCTCAGGATAGGTTGCCAGCAGTTGCAGCACCGCGTAGCCGCCCGCGCTGCCGCCCCAGGGGACAACGCGGCCAGCATCAGCCCAGCCGAGCGCCACGACCGCAGCAACCCCGGCGACAATATCGGCCATGTCTTTGCCGCCCCATTCATTGCGCAGCGCCTGCGTATAGGCCCGACCATAGCCGGTGCTGCCGCGCACGTTGGGAACGAAGACGCCCCAGCCGCGCTGTGCAAAATATTGGGCGGTGGGATTCCAATCAATCGGTGACTGGCCGGTGGGGCCGCCGTGAATCATGACCAGCAGCGGAATGTTGGCCTGGCCGTCGTTGGCTTGCGCCGGGCGATAGAAGAAGCCGTGCAGCGTCAGGCCATCGGCGCTTTGCCAGGCGAGCGATTCAGGCGAGCGCATGCCTTCGCCGGTCAATCCGCCAACTGCGCTGGTATAGATGCCCCGCGCTTTGCCTGAAGAGAGGTCAATGCTGACGACGGTAGGCGGCAGGGTTGGCCCGTGATGCAGGGCCAGCAGGGCATCGCCGCGCGGCGACCAGCGCAGGCTGGAATAGGAGCCGCGCTCCGGGCCGAGATGGCGCGCTGCGCTGATGGCGCCTGTCGTTTCGTTGATGTCCAGCAGCCCGATCTTCCACACGCCGTCTTCATTGCGTCCCAGGGCGATCTGCCCACCATCGGGCGACCAGGCATAGGTGCTTGCGCCAGAGGACCACTGCGGGCCGCCGTGTTCTATCGCCTCTTCGTGCCAGGGCGCGGGCGCGGAGCCATCGCCTGCCGCGCGCCAGAGGTTCAGGTAGCCGCCCTTGTCGCAGAGGAACGCCAGCGTTTTGCCGGTGGGCGACCAGCGCGGCTGAGCGCAGGCCACTTCTGCTTCGCCCAGCACCACGCGGCGCTCGCCCGTGTCCAGATCATAGATGACGACGCGGCTTTCGTCCCAGCCCATGTTGGGTACGTCCCATTCCAGCCAGGCCAACTGCCGTCCATCCGGCGACCAGGCGGGGTCAATGGCGAAATCTGCCTGAACAGGGACGCGGCGCGGCCAGTCCTGGCCGTCGGCGTCGGCCAGGCCGATGCTGCTGGTTTTGCCATCGTCGGCGACATAGGCGATCAGTTTGCCGTCGGGCGAAAAGGTGGGGGCGGATACGCGGCCCTCGCCTGTGATGATGCGCCGGGCCTGGCCGCCGCGCGGCAGCGAAATCAGCCAGAGTTTGCCATCCGCGCCGACAAAGGCCAGCGCGTCGCTGCGCACCGTATAGAAACCGCCAGCGTAGGCTCCGGCGGGCGCGGGCGCGGGATCGGAGGTCAGGCGCAAGATCGGCCCGCCGTCGAGCGGGAGCCTGAGCAGGTTGGCGCGGCCATCGTGCGTTTCCAGCACAAACGCGCCCGCGCCGTCGTCTGACCAGCGCGGCTCGCTCAGCGCCCGCAGGCTGGCGATCATGCCAGGGGTAAAGGTTGTTTCATAAAACCCTGGTCGGGCAGTAGGGTAAGGCAAGGGACTCCTCCTTTAACCTCTCTGGTTCTGTGGTATGTGTTGCGCTGTAGATTATACCTTAGCAGCGGGTCCGGCGTCTCCTGGGGGTTTGCTCGCGGTTTCTTCGCGGTTTCTCCTCCAACCATCTCTTTCGCTAGCCCGCTCCCTGCCTGGGCTGAGGGGGTTCTTTGTGTTATTTCTCTTTTTTCTCCAGCAGGGACTATCACGACATCGGCATTCGGCGGCCCTGTCGTATCTGGTTCTGTTGGCAGGGCTGCCGAATGCCGCAAGAGTGTGATTGAAGAAGTGTGGGTGGGTGTGCAGGAAAGAAGCAAGAGCAGAAGCAGCCTGTGCTCTTGTCTGCTCCTATCCTTCTCTCAATATATCCAGATCAATATATCCAGATAGGATTGTGTTTCTGCCCCCCCAAATCATCCTCTCCTGACGCAGTTGTCTGGGGGCGGAGAAAAAAGCGAAAAAAGCGAACTAACCTCCTCGCCCCAGTCTGCACCTGGCCCGGGAGCCTCCAGGATATGGAGAAGAAACCGAGAAGAAACCGCGAACATACCCCAGGCAACCCCCCCCGCAGCGCCGGGGCATGCCACCTGTAGCGCCGCCATCTTGGCGGCTCAACGCTGGCCTGCCGAAACGTTGGCCTGGAGGGCGAACGCTCGCCCTGCCGAAACGTTGGCCCGGAGGGCGCACGCTCGCGCTGGCGAAACGTTGGCCGCCAGGATGGCGGCGCTACAGGTGGCGTGCCGAAACGTTGGCCTGGAGGGCGAACGCTCGCGCTGGCGAATCGTTGAGCCGCCGTCTCGGCGGCGCTACCAGTGAGCGTTTCGCCTGCCAGCACCTTCTGTGTGGTGGGCATGCCAGTAGACAATCGGGAAAGCCGGGCATAGAATGCGATTGGCTGAAAGCCGCACGCGATTCAGAGAGGAGAGAGACTGATGGCAATAGACCTGATTGTTCGTAATGCCCGCCTGCCAGGGCAGACCGACCTGACCGATATAGCCGCGCACGATGGCGTTTTTGCGCGGATTGCCCCGCAGATACAGGAGCGCGCGGCCCGCGAGATTGACGCGGGCGGCAGGCTGGTGTCGCCGCCGCTCATTGATTGCCACGTGCATCTGGACGCTGTGCTGACCGTCGGCCAGCCGCGCCATAACCAGAGCGGCACGTTGATTGAGGGCATCCAAATCTGGAGCGAGCGCAAGCCGACGCTGACCCACGAGGATGTGAAGCGCCGCGCCACCGAGGCGATCAAGTGGGAAGTGGCGCAGGGCGCGCTCTTCATACGCTCGCATGTGGATGTCTGCGACCCCAGGCTGGTGGCGCTGCGGGCCATGCTGGAGGTGCAGCAAGAGGTGAAGGACATCTGCGAAGTGCAGATAGTCGCCTTCCCGCAGGATGGCATCCTCTCGTTCCCCAACGG
Organism: Ktedonobacterales bacterium; assembly: GCA_036557285.1. Classification (NCBI taxonomy): domain Bacteria; kingdom Bacillati; phylum Chloroflexota; class Ktedonobacteria; order Ktedonobacterales; species Ktedonobacterales bacterium. Next base: position 42,267 of record DATBHW010000076.1, on the reverse strand, counting down.
CAAAGAGTTGATGGATGAAGCGATGCGGCTGGGCGCGAACGTGGTCGGCGGCATCCCTCATTACGAGTGGACCCGCGAGATGGGCGTGGAAGATGTGCATGTCGCTTTCGACCTGGCCCGCCGCTATAACCGCGACATTGATTGCCACTGCGACGAAACCGACGACCCGCATTCCCGCTTTACCGAGGTGATGGCAGCCAACACGCTGCAACAGGGCTGGCATGGTCGGGTGACGGTCAGCCATTGTACGGCGATGCACTCCTGGGATAACGCCTTTGCCTTCAAGCTGATTCGGCTGCTGGCGCGTGGCCGGATGAACGTCATCTGCAACCCCTACGACAACATTATTCTTCAAGGGCGCTTCGACAGCTACCCCAGGCGGCGGGGCATGGCGCGGCTGAAAGAATTGTTGCAGGCGGGCGTCAACGTCTCGCTGGGCCACGATTCGATTATGGACCCCTGGTATCCGCTGGGCCGGGGCGATATGCTCGCCGCCGCCAGCCTGGCGCTGCACATCGCGCAGATGAGCGGCCACGAGGAGATCGCCGCGATGTACGATCTGATTACGACGAATGCCGCCCGCACGCTCAACGTCACAGACCGCTATGGCATCGAGGTGGGCAAACCGGCCAATTTCATCATCGTGGATGCCGCCGACCCACACGACGCGCTGCGCCTGACGCCTGCGCGGCTGCACGTCATCAAAGGTGGGCGCGTCGTTGCCAGCACGACGCCCAGCCAGAGCCGTCTCTTCCGCGCCGATGTCGAGGAAGCCGTCACCTTTGTCCCCGGCCCGCCCACCACCTGACGCCCAACTTGTAGCGCCGCCTTCCAGGCGGCCAACGTTGACCTGCGGATACATAGCCCATGTACCATCGCCCTGGCGGCCAACTTGTAGCGCCGCCTTCCAGGCGGCCAACGTTTCGCCTTGCCGAGCGTTCGCCCTCCAGGCCAACGTCTCGGCAGGCCAGCGTTGAGCCGCCAAGATGGCGGCGCTACAAGTAGACGCCCGCCCCAGGCAAGGGCGGGCCAGGCTTCGGTTAGCGTTTGTACTTCGAGAGTTCCCAGCGGCGCAGGAAGTAATAGAGGACTCCGGTCACTACAATTGCCAGTGGGAAGCCAATGTCGGCATCCCCAATCTTTGGTGAGAGAACCCCCTCGTAGCCAAACGTTGCTGCCTGATTGACTCCAAGAGCCGCGACTCCAAGGCCAATCACCATTGCGGCAATTGCCGCAATGCCCACAGGAAGCTTGCTGCTGGTTTCGTAGTCCTCAACTGGATACTTGCCCTTGCGGAAGACGAAGTGCTCAAGCAGTACCACCGCGTTCCAGGCGCCCAGCCAGTAAGCAATCACCAGCAAGAAACCTTCCAATTTGGCGTTAAAATTGCTTCCCAGAAAAAAGAACGCGAGCGCCACGTAAGCCACCGCGCCAACGATGGTCAGAATCCAACGCCTGATGTTCTTCAGACCCAACACCTGGGTGGAGAGCGCAAAGCTATAGTCGTTGGGAACATTGTTGGCAATCGTGCTGAAAGCCAGCAAGACGACAACTAAGCCACCAATACCTCCGGTACCGATGGCGTTGGCAATCAATGCTCCAGCGGTATCGCCAGTGGCGGCAGTTGCCAGCAGCACGCCCAGGGTTTCCAGCAAGATGCAGGGGACCACGACCCCAGAAAAGGCATACCAGAACACCTTGTTGGCAGGAGTGTTTGCTGGCTGGCGGCGCGTATAGTCTGCTGAGTAGGAAGACCAGCCAATGGCATAGCCCAGGATAGCGCCACCAAAGGTGGCAATGCCGGAGAACAGCAGCAAGCCATCACCAAGGGCGCCCGCGCCGACGGCATCGAGGTTGAATTTGCCCGCCGAGGCAATGAAGACATAGCCGAAGAGGATGAACATCAGTATCCAGGCAAAGCGCTCGTAGCGATGGACGATGAAGTAGCCAAAGACGCTGACGACAGTGGTGACAATCGCCAGGAAGAGCAGCGCGGCCCACTGGGGAATCGCTTCGGCGCTCCAGGTGACAATGATTTGTGAGCCAATCAAGGCGTTGACGGCGCTCCAGCCAATGCAGGCCAGTGCGTTAAAGATGGCCGGAAGCCTGGCGCCTTGAAGCCCAAAGGCAAAGCGCGAGAGGGGCATCTGAGCCAGGCCGGTCTTGGGGCCAAGAGTACTGAGGAAGGCGACAGGTAAGACGCCAAGCACGTTAAAGATGACGATGACCAGGACAGAACCCCAGAATCCCAGGCCAAAAAAGGCGCTGAGTGTTCCTAGCGCGACGGTGGCGACGACGGAGTTTGCTGACCACCAGAGCCACATCGTATCCCAGAGTTGGGTGTGCTGGCGGTTGTCTTCGGTCACGCGCTCGATGCCCGTTACCTCAAACGTGGTTGATTGCTGTTCAGTTGTAACAGCCATACAACTCCCTCTTTCACTAGCTGATGTTGATCTGAATGAGTCCTTCGCTGGCAGGCGCTGTCCAGAGCGAGACGATCCGCTACACAAGCGGACCTCTGGACTTCACGGGTTCCCCAGGCCCACGAAGACTTGCGCATACCTTGATGCCCAACAACAATGAAATGCTGGCGATCAGAGCATCCTTGATGAACCTCCGAATCAGGCCAGCATGGAGCAGCAGCAGAAAACCGATCATCGGGATGGTGCTGCTTGTTGTTTCGTTCCAGCATGTAGAGCGCGATGAGAGCAGCCAGGCGGCATGCTCTGGATAACAAGATGATGGCAAAAGGCTAGCATCTGGGCATAGTATACACTATCACCGTTCAGATTGGAATGGACGAAGATCGTCGGATTCCACCACCTATCGTGGGGGGATGCCACTTGTAGCGCCGCCTTCCAGGCGGCTTAACGCTGGCTTGCTGGTCCGGTGGCCTGGAGGGCGAACGCTCGCGCTGGCGAAACGTTGGCCGCCAAGATGGCGGCGCTACCAGTGGCATGCGCAGGCATTCAGGAGGATGTGGTGAGGTCAGCCCTCAGGCTGATAGCCATCCGGTGGGATGCCCAGGGCGATATAGACGGCAGCGCCGGTATTGGTTGGTGCGCCTGCTTGAATCAAGGCGATCACTTCTCCGAGCCTGGCCGTAGTCAACGCCGAAGCGACCTGGGCGCTGGACGGCTCCATCATGTCGGTCAATCGCGGTGGTGTTTCGCGCAGATACATCGTATTCAACCCCTGCGCCCAGGCTTCCAGCGCCTCGGCCCCTGCCCCATCGCGCTGGTCAGCCGTAATCCAGAAGATCAGGCCATTGGCTTGATAGAGCAGTTCGGCTTTCGTCCCATACTTCCAGACCGTTTCCTGACGCCGCTGCACCCACTGCCCGTCAATAAAGATCGCCGGTTGATTCCCAACCTGCACTGGATGAGCGGCTCCCTGGGCCACCACTTGCAGGACGGTGGCTCCGGCTGCCGGGCGAAACTCGCGCACCAGCAGGCCGCCAAAGCTCTGACCGTGAGCCAGACGATATTGCAGTTCGACCACCGGGCCATCGGCCCAGGGTTGGCCCATGTGCAAGACCAGGTTCTGGAACTCATACGCGCCTGAGTTCAGGCCCAACCAGTACACGGGAAAGGGGACCGTCAGCCGCACTGTCGTGAGTGAAAGAAATTGAATCGCCTCTTGCGGATCAAGCGTTTGCTGAGGATACTGGGGAACCACCATGACGCCGGTTTTCCCCAGGAACAGACGCAGCCCCTGGGCAAAAGTGGGAGCCACCGCGATCAGCGAGAGAACCAGCATCGCCAGCATGGTGCTGAGCGCCGTCAGACGTGACACCCCGCCCAGCCGTCGCAGCCCGCGTGGGCCATCATCTCCCCCTGCAATTTGCGGCGCAAACAGGCGTCGAGGCAGATGCAGGCGTCGGAACACCCGATAGATGATGCGGTTGTCCAGGCCATTGGGAGGGGTCCAGGCTCCCTCTTCAATGGCAAGCGTCTGGACAAAGCGCGGGGGCAACTGCTCTTGTTCCAGTGGGAAGAGCCTCTGGAGATTACGAATCAGCGCCAACTCCTCAGCCGAAAAGTCGGTGTGCGCTGTCAATTCTCCATCCGCCAATCCCTCATCCCTGCCGCTGCCAGCATCATGATCAGGGTCATTTGGTTGTTTTGAGCGAGGGATCATAGACCTGCTCCTGAAGAACCTTTGTGAGACTCTTGCGCACTCGCCACAGCCGGGTATCAACCGCGTGTTTCGTCAATCCAACACGCGAGGCAATCTCATCAACGCTCGCTAGCTTGAAATAGCGCAAATAGACCATCAAACGCTCTAGCTCTGGCAGGTTCTCTAGAGCCGTATACATCGCCTGCCGCTGCTCACGCTCCTCAAGAAGGGTATCTATCCCGGCGGTCATGGGTAGATTTGTTGGTCTGCGCTCCGACTCTACGCCGTCTGAGAGGGCCGCCAGGGTATATTCTTCGTGCAGGCTCGCCACCAGTGAATCTGCTGGATTCTGCCGCATCAGTTTGCGGCGGCGGTCCAGAACAATATATCTGGTACGCATGGTGAGCCAGGTGCGCAGCGAGCCACGCGCCGGGTCGTAGGAGTCGAACTCTTGCCAGACGGTGACGAAGAGATCATTGACACACTCTTCGGCATCCTGGGGTGAGCCTGCCCCTGCCAGGATCAGGCGTGCCAGATAGAACAATTCATGCGAGTACTGAGTAATCAGCGCCTCCAGGGTGCGTGGATCGCGTTCGCGCAATCCCTGGATGAGCTGTTGCTCGTCCAACGAACCGTCTTGCGCCATGCCTCTCCTTGTGAAATCCCGCCCTGTTCTGGTATGTATCCCCTCTCAAGCTTGAAGGGTCTGCTATATAAAGAACATACGTCGCCTCTCTCAAAAACTCACCAGTTTCTTGAACCTTTTTTAACAAGAGGTATCCGCGCGCATTTGCTTTCTGCGGCGCGTCGGCATAGGATGCAGCCAGGGGAGAAGTGTCATGCGCGAGCTTTCGCAAGCAGAACAACAGTTTATGCAGCAGCATCGAGTGGCGCGGCTGGCAACAGCAGATGCGCAAGGATGCCCTTTTGTCGTACCCATCTGCTATGCTTTTGACGGCTTCTCGGTGTATTCAGCCCTGGACGAAAAGCCGAAAAGTGTAGCGCCAACACGGCTGAAGCGCGTGCGGAATATTCAAGCCAACCCGCGCGTTGCTCTGGTGATTGATGATTACAGCGAAGATTGGCGCGCGCTGGCCTACATCCAGATACGCGGGCGGGCCGATCTGCTCGTCGAAGGGACAGGGGAGCATGCTGAGGCTATTCGTCTGCTGCGCGCAAAATATCCGCAGTACAGGGCGATGGCGATTGACCAGCAGCCTGTTCTGCGGATAACACCAGAGGCGATTGTATCCTGGGGCGCTGTGTAATCAGGCGGTGCGCGTCTTTGCAACCGCCTCCAGCCCAAGCTCTTGAACGGCTTGCTCGCGCAGCACAAACTTCTGCACCTTGCCGCTGGCGGTCATCGGATAGGAGGTGACAAACTTGAAGTAGCGCGGGATTTTCTGATGGCTGATCTGGCCGGTACAGAAGGCGCGCACTTCCTCTTCGGTGATCTCCTGGTCCGCTTTGGGCATGACGACGGCCAGCAGTTCTTCGCCAAAGAACTGATCGGGTACACCCAGCACCTGCGCGTCGGCGATTTTGGGGTGGCGCATCAGGAACTCTTCAATCTCAGTGGGGAAGAGATTTTCGCCGCCGCGAATGACCATATCCTTGAGCCTACCGACGATGTTCACATAGCCATCTTTGCTCATCGTGGCAAGATCGCCCGTATGCAGCCAGCCCTCTTCGTCAATGGCGTCGGCGGTTTTCTCTGGCATGTTGTAGTATCCGGCCATCACCAGATACCCCCGGCAGCACAGTTCGCCGCGTTCGCCGCAGGGCGCCACCTCGCCGGTCAGTGGATTGATGATCTTCACGTCGGTATGTGGCAGGGGCTTGCCTACGGTTGCCGACTTCAACTCAAATGAATCCGAGTTCAGCGTCTGCGTGATGGTCGGACTGGCTTCAGTCTGCCCAAAGACGATGCCGACATCCGCGCCCCATTGCTCCTTCACCTGCTCCATCAGGACGACGGGTACCGGCGAGCCACCGCTGAAGACGTGCCTGAGATGACTTAGATCAACTTCTTTGCTGTGCGGGTGTTGCAGCATGGCGATGAGCATGGTAGGCACGCCGCCAAAGCGGGTGCATCGCTCGTTCGCAAGCGTATCCAGCGCCTTGACCGGATCGAACGCCAACAGCGGCATCAGCGCGCACGCCCCATAGAGCGCCGAAAGGACACCCAGCACGCAGCCGCCGGTATGAAACAGCGGCATGGCTGTACAGAAGCGCGTCTCAGGGCTGGTTTCAAGGCGGTGCGCGACCACCGCGCCGTTGTTGAGGATGCTGTGATGAGTGAGCAGCGCGCCCTTCGGGAAACCCGTCGTGCCAGATGTATACTGCAACTGCGCCGGATCGTCTGGCTTCACCTCGGCCTGGCGCGCTTTCAAGGCTTCATCGCTGACACTCGCGCCCAGGGCGATCAATTCGCGGAAGGGCGTAGGCTGCCAGGGGGCATCGGCGGGCGCGGGCGGGCCGATAAGGAAAGCGCAGCGCAGTTTGGGCAGCGTGGCGCTGCGCACGGCTCCTGACCCTTCGGCTGGTGTGACTCGCTCGCCCACCGTTGCCACGCAATCGTGATCGCGCACTTTCGCCTGGAAGAAGAGCGCGACAATATCTCCCTGGCGCAGCACGTACTCCAGTTCGGCGGCGCGATACGTCGGGTTGACGGTTGCCAGCACCAGGCCCACCTTGGCGGCTGCCATCTCCAGCAGAATCCATTCAGGGAAGTTCACCGCCCAGATGGCGATATGCTTGCCTTTCTCAAGGCCGAGGGCCATCAGCCCTTTGGCGACAGCATTGGCGCGCTCGCAATACTCACGATAGGTCCAGCGTAGATTCAACGCCGGGCCGAACTCAGGGTAAGCCGAATAAACAACCGCCTCTTGATCTGGATAGCTGGCGGCGCGCTCGTCCAGCAGATCGCCAATAGTCGTATTCAGCAGTTGGAATCCTTCGGATTGCGCCTCCCAATACGAGAGGCCATCATTGCGCATGCCCATTGCAGAAATCCTCCCTCTGAAGCGTGATGCTCTGGTCCAATGCTCTTCATACGCCTGAGTGGGGCAAGTATACGCCTCTGATCGGCTGAGCGCAAGAAGGGTTCGCCAGGGGGCGAGGCTTCTCAAGAGCTTGCTGGCGCGGCGTGCTGACTATAATAAGACGCTGATGCGGACAGGAACGTTAATGTCTGTGCCGCTCCAGTGAAAGGTAATCGTATCGGTGGTGGTGATCAGAATGGCACAGCTTGCGGTCACAACGATCTGCGTTGAATCTCCAGGGCCGAGAGAGCCACTCTTCTTGTCAATGTCCAGATAATTAGTGTTTTGGATAGAAGCCTGCCAGGAGAGTTCTCCTCCGCCAGTGTTCTGGATAGTCAAAGTTTTTTGAGATTGGTTGAGCAGGCAACCCAGGTGCAGAGAAAACGTCAGGCTGGCTGGACTGACGAACAACTGCGGCGGCGTTGTTGTGGCGGTTGGGCTGGCCGCAGCAGTAGGGGTCGGGTTAGGTGTCGTGCCAGGAGTTGTAGGAGTAGCGGGGTTGGTGGTAGGGTTCCCCGTTGGGGCAGCCGAAGCCCCAGGTGGGGGTGTCGTCCCTTGCTGCGCCTGTTGTGTCTGGCCGGGCGTCAGCCCTGGCCCGACGCCCCTGGCAGTAGGCGTTGAACCGCTCGCCAGCAGCAGGCTCCCAAGTCCAAGCCCGGCGATAATGAGCAGGGCTGCTAATGCCAGCAGCGCCGTCCGTCGGTTCAGGCGATGTGGCCGGGAACGCCGGACATCTAGAGGGACGCTGCTTCCAGGTGATTGCGTGGCTGGATTGGTTGGACGCTCGCCCCTGGGATCGCCAGGCACCGGCTCCCCTACCTGCCGTTCCTCGTTCCAGGTCTCTTCCTCTGGAATCTCATCGGGCCGAGTCCTGGGGACTTCTGGCGTACTGGCTGCTCCAGGCGGCGCGGCGGTTGGCGCGTTATCCAGCAGGTTCTCTCGCACACCTGGGGCGAAGTTGGGGAGCGTTCCAGGCTCGCGCACAAAGGGGGGGCGCGGGGAGTGCGCCTCTTGCAGCGCGATAGCAAACTCGCGCACGCTGGCAAAGCGCATCTGCCAATGTTTCTCCAGCGCCTTCAGTACCACCCGCTCTACTTCCGCAGAAATGGAACTTCCCGGCTCGTGCAGCGGCGGGGGCGGAACTTCCATGTGCTGCATGGCAACTTCGATAAGCGACCCCTGGAACGGCACGTTTCCGGTCAACCACTCGTACACCACAACGGCCAGGGCGTACTGATCGCTGGCCGGGCGGGGTTTTCTCCGCAACTGCTCAGGGGCTATATAACTGATAGTGCCTACCTCGTCCTGGGTGGTCATAGAGTTCGTGCGATGAGCCACGACGGCAATGCCAAAATCGCTGAGCAAGACCTCATTCTTGCGGCTCAGCAACAGGTTCTCCGGCTTTATATCTCGATGGATGATCCGGTGCTGATGCGCGTAGTCCAGCGCAGCGGCCACCTGCTGCACATACCTGACGACAACCGCCAGTGGAATTGGCATGCCCTGGGGATGGCGCTGCCGCAGCGTTCCGTTGGGAGCGTAGTCCATCACCAGATAGGGGATCGTGTTTTCGACGCCGAAGTCCATCAGGCGCACAATATGCGGGTGATCGAGATGGGCAATCGCGCCTGCCTCAAAGCGGAACTGCTCAATCTTCTGGTCTTCCAACGGAGAGTCTACCACTTTGATAGCTGCCCGTGTCTTGAGAAAGATCTGTTCGCCTAGATAGACGTGAGCGTATCCGCCTTTTCCCAACACGTCAATAAGTTGATAATTGCCAAAGCGCAGCCCTCTATAATCGGTCATATCCGACCTCCACTGGCTTATCCAGTGGCCGATTATAGAGAGATTGTACCCAACTGTCAAGCCAGTTTCGGGCGGTCTTGATCACCAGCTATTCATCGGGTGAAGGGCCGCCAGCACGAGCGGCGCAAAGTCAGCCGCGACAGCAGGTTTCTGCTCATCGGCGGTCAAGTGAACGTAGATCGCCGATAAAAATTGCCTGGTATTGTGCAGGACGCGCATGCCAATCTCAGAGGGGATGAGGGGTGGTTCGCCGGTGATCAGTCCATCAAATGTGATCTTTTGACCTTCATAGGAGGTCAGGCGATCTAGCCAGGCGCTTAGAAAAGGCAGCGAGAGCAAATCGCGCTTCAACGCGCCCAGCGCCGCTCGTGTAATGCGCTGCTCTTCATTATAAAGATAGACGTGCTCAACTGGCGGGGCGATCTTCGTTGCCAGCGCCTCCATGATGCGCTCCAGGTCCGGGGCGCCCAGGTAGCTGTTCTCGGCCAGCACCCAGAGCAGATCAGCGCCGTGAGCGACAGCATGTGCCCAACCTGGGCCAGCGATGTATCCGCGCAAGTCCTGCTCGGCTGGATAATAAGCCAGGGCTTGCTCCAAAAAGCCGCGTATATCAGCTTCTTCCAGTACAGGCTCTTTGTTGTGCTGATAGACAATCTCTGCCAACACCAACGCCGAAAACGCGCGCAAAAAAACGGTATCCGTATTTTTCTCACCCAGGCCAATCTTCAGGTTCCCGATAAGCTGTGTGGTCATCGCGCGCAATTCATCGGCTGTGTAGAGCTTTTGGCTTATCCAGGCTGCCAGGATGGGATAGCCAAACACATCGCGCAGTTGATGATCGGTAGAACCGAGGTAGGAGAGCAGTTCGCGGGTCAGGTCCGTAGGGGTATAGTTGGGTGGTACAGCGCAGTCGGCGTCCAGGACGCCTTGCCAGAACGCTTTATCCAAGGGTGTGCAAGCCTTTCTTCAGGATAATGAAGTGTGACTTTTTATCTGGGTCTTCCAGGCCGACGTGGGCTGGCGGCTGAAGGCCGCGCCTGGAGGCTGCGCCACAGAGCCATCCTGCGCGGGCTAAGAGCGCCTCACACAACCGACGATTGGCCCCACCCCTGCCGCCTGGAAGGACGGCGCTACAACCCCGCCCCTGCTCGTGCGGAGGTTTTGTCAGGCGCTCTAAGACGAAAACCTCATGGAATGGTCAAACTTCATTTTATCTACGCCATATCTACGTCTTGATCGCTGCAAATCTCTCGTCAAGCGGTTTCATCGGCTGGCGCGATCTCCAGCAGAACAGCATCCGCCTGCACCATCGCGCCGGTCTGATGAGCAACGAATGTGACCACGCCATCATAGGGCGCTCGGATGCTATGCTCCATTTTCATCGCTTCCAGCAGCATCAGCGTCTCGCCTTTGCGCACCTGCTGGCCGGCGACTACCAGGACAGCGCGCACATTGCCCGGCATCGGCGCGCGCAGCGATCCCTGACCTTCGCGGCGCTCGTCCGGCTCCGGCAGCGGTGAGAGCCAGGTGAGCATGCAAGTGGTCCCGTCAACCTGGACCCAATAGCGATGCTGCGGCGCTTCAACTACGATGGCGCTAAGGACGCGGCCATCAAGCGAGAAGCGCACATCTGGAGGGTGATATTCTACCAGCGCGATGCGGCAGTTCGTCTCGCCTTCAGCCTGCTGGAGAACACATTGAGACGTGCCATCGCTGCCAGGGGTCAGGCGAGCTTCGACTTCTTCGCTGCTCTCGACGCGAAAGCGCGAGCGGATGGGGGCGTTGGGGTTATTGCGCCAGTAGCCAGGGGCGCGGCTTGCCAACTCGCGCGCCAGAGCCACCGCCAGGATTGCTGGCGCGGGCGCAGCAGCCTGGGCTGGCGCGGTTGAGAGATGCTGCTCGATGAAGCTGGTACTCAGGCGGCCCGCGACATGTTCTGGATGGAGAAGGACGCGGCGCAGGAAAGCGATATTATTGCGCACGCCCATCAGAGCGGTCTGGCTGAGCGCCCGGTCCATGCGGCGCAGAGCTTCGGCGCGGTCAGCGCCAGAGGTGATGATCTTTGCCAGCAGCGGGTCGTAGTAGACGGAGACCGCGCCTGCGCCCCCGGAAAGGATGCCCGCGTCCACGCGCACGCCGTCGCCCGTCGGCTCGCGCCAGAGCAGAATATCGCCGACAGCGGGCAAGAAGCTATTGGTCGGGTCTTCGGCGTAGACGCGGCATTCAATGGCGTGGCCGTGAAAGCGTACTTCGTTCTGGCTCAGCGGCAGCGGGCGGCCTTCGGCAACCTCAATCTGCCAGCGCACCAGATCAAGTCCGGTGACACATTCAGTGACGGGATGCTCGACCTGAAGGCGCGTATTCACTTCGAGGAAATAGAAGCCGCCTGTTTCGTCGAGGATGAACTCGACGGTCCCAGCGTTCACATAGTCAATCTGGCGGCCAACGGTGACAGCCGCTTCGCCCATACGCTGTCGCAGTTCCGAGGTGAGCGCGGTGGAGGGCGTCTCTTCGATGATCTTCTGGTGGCGGCGCTGAATGCTGCATTCACGCTCGCCCAGGTGGATGATCTGGCCGTGTTGATCGCCGAAAATCTGAAACTCTACGTGGCGCGCGGGCGCGATGACACGCTCCAGAATCAGGGTATCGTCTCCAAAGGCGCTGAGCGATTCGCGCCGCGCAGCAGCCAGCGCATCGGGCAGGGCATCGGATTCCGTGACGACGCGCATACCTTTGCCGCCGCCGCCAGCCGCCGCCTTGACCATCAGCGGATAGCCGATCTTGTGGGCGGCTTCAATCAGCGTATCGTCGCTCTGATCTTCACCTTGATAGCCAGGGATCGTCGGCACACCTGCCGCCTGCATGAGCAGTTTGGCCTCGCGCTTGCTGCCCATGCGCCGGATGGCTTCCGGCTTGGGGCCGATGAAGATCAGCCCGGCCTCAAGACATGCGGTGGCAAAGTCGGCGTTTTCGGCCAGGAAGCCATAGCCGGGATGGATGGCATCCGCGCCGCTGCGCCGCGCTGCTACGATCAGCGCCGGGATGTTGAGGTACGAGGCGGTAGCCGGATTATCGCCGATATGGATAGCCTCGTCGGCTTCGCGGACATGCCGCGCCTGCGCGTCAACCGTTGAGAAGACGGCGACGCTGGCGATGCCCATGCTGCGGCAGGTACGCATGATGCGGCAGGCAATTTCGCCGCGATTAGCAATGAGGATTTTGCGAATGATACGCATATCTAATCCTTGTTGGCGGCTACTCAGCCTCGATCACTCTACGCCTCGTTCTGCGGAACCCACTTTGCCGGGCGCTTCTCTAAAAACGCCCGCATCCCTTCCTGTCCGTCGTCGCTGTGGCGCAGGCGGTTGAGCAGGTCAACGCGATAGGCCAGCGTGTCGGGTGTTTCCAGCACCTCAAAGAGCAGCTTTTTGCATTCGGCCAGCGCCCTGGGCGAACACTGCAAGACTTCATGAACCGCTGCGCTGACGCGCTGATCGAGCGATTCTTCGTCGCAGACTTCGTGAATCAGACCAACCTCCTGCGCGGCCCTGGCATCGAACTGGCTGCCGGTCAGCATCCACTGGCGGGCGCGCGTGAGTCCAAGCCGCTGAACCACGAAAGGCGAGATGAGCGACGGGACCAGCCCCAGGCGCACCTCTGGCAAGGCAAAGCGAGTAGTGGCGCTGGCAATGGCAATGTCGCAGACAGAGACCAGGCCAATGCCGCCGCCCATCACCGCGCCGTGAATGCGCTCGATGACCACCTGTGGCGCGCGATTGATGGCGCGCAGCAGGGTATCGAGCCTGCCAATGGCGGCTTTTTCCTCGGCCTCGGTGCGCGGCGCGCTGAGGTCGCGCACATCGCCCCCAACGCAGAACGTCTTGCCAGCGGCGCGCATGACAACCACTCGGATGTCGCGGTTGTTGCGGATGCGCTGAAAGTAATCCAGCATCTCCTCAACCATCCGATGGCTCATGGCGTTGCGCGCCTCTGGACGATTGAGGGTGAGGGTGGTAACTGGTCCATCAAGGGCGATCAGAATTGTCTCGTAATCCATTACCGTTTTATTCCTCCCATTCCATATAGAGAAGTGCGCCCGCCAACGACTTGCCTAGAGCATCAATGCGCAGCGAGCGAGTGCCGCCGCCGTCGAGAGCGTTGTGCAGCACAAAGTTGAACGCCTCGATGTTATCGAGATCGTACCGCTCGACCTTGCCCTTGACGAGCGATCCCAGGTGCGCCTTGACGCGCTCCGGCGTCAGCTTCGTTTTCAACTCGGCGTAGGCTTCCGGCGAGCGCGCGATGACGCTGACATTGCAAATATCGCCTTTGTCGCCTGCTCGCCCGTAGGCCAGATCATAGAGGCGGCGAACGGGGCGCTGCTGCTTGTTCATGCTTCGACCTCGCACATGTCAATTTTTGGCTGCACTTTGTTGCGGCTAATGAGCGCGGGCCAGAGACCCAGGATCGGGCGTGGCTCTGCGCCAACCGTCTGCCCGGAAACGGACATGCCTGCGGGGCCACTCAGCCCCAGCGCCATCATCCGGCGCACCGCCTGTTTCAATGTTTGGGGATCGCGGGCCGTCGCCGTGACGCGCACAGCCAGTTCCAGCGGGTCATCGGGCAGCGAACCGATACTGCCGTAGAGGCTGTTGACACTGAGGTAATCAAACGAGCATCGCTCAATCAGCAGACCCTTCCAGGCTTCGCGTACCATGCCCTCAAGTTGCTCTGCTTTGCGGCGCGCTTTGGGCCAGCCTATGGTGAAGATCAGTTCGCGGCTGTAGCCCTCAAAGCGCCCGACGTTGACTTTCAGCGAATCGGTTCTTGGGCTGCCCGTCACGCCGGTCACGCGCACGCGGTCCGGCCCATCGGGCGAAAGCTCCAGTGTAGTGAAGTTGGCGATCACGTCGGGGGTGATGTAGGCGCGCGGGTCGTGAATCTCGTAGAGCAGTTGCTCTTTAGCCGTCTCGACAGAGACGCGGCCAGGGGTATTGGGTACTTTGGTCAGCACAAACGCGCCGTTTTCTTCGACTTCGGCGATGGGATAGCCCAGGTGCGCGAGCGCGCCTGCTTCGATCTCATCAACTAACGCCAGGCTGTTGCCGCCAACCACCTGCCCGGTGCATTCCAGCAGATGCCCGGCGACGATGCCCGACGCCAGCCGATTCCAATCATCAGCGCCCCAGCCGTAGCGGTGAATCATGGGGGCAAGATACAAGCAGGGGTCAGCCACGCGCCCGGTAATCACGATGTCCGCGCCCTGGCGCAGCGCCTCGACAATGGGAAACGCGCCCAGGTAGGCGCTGGCCGTGACGATGGGCGGGCCATCCAGCTTCAACGGTTCGCCCGTCTCGATGTTCGCCAGCGGTTCGCCCTCAGCGATCAGATCAGATAATCGGGGTAAGAGATCGTCTCCGGTGACAATAGCGATCTTCAGACCATGCAGCCCCAACTGCTGCGCTTTGGCGCGCACGACCTCGGCAGCGCCGGTTGGGTTGAGGCCGCCGCCGCTCGTAATCAGGGGAATGCGGCGCTTGAAGGCAGCGGGCAGAATCTGCTCAGCGATGATGGGAATATCCCAGGTAAACCCGCGCGCGGGGTTTTTGAGCATATCGTTGCGCAGAATCGCCAGGGTGAGTTCGGCCAGCGCCTCAAAGCAGACAACATCCACGTGGCCGCCTTCGATCATGGGCAAGGCTCTGGTGACATCATCGCCATAGAAGCCCTGCGCTGAACCGATGCGTAGCATCTGCCCGCTCCTTATGCCTTCTTGGGCAACATGCCTTCGATTTTGGCGATGATGCCAATCATGATCTCATCGGCTCCGCCGCCGATGGAGAGCAGCCGACCATCGCGGAAACGCCGCGAGATGGGCGTCTCTTCCATATAGCCCATGCCGCCGTAAAATTGCAGGCAGGTGTCGTTGATTTCCCGTCCAAGGCGTCCGGCTTTGAGCTTGCCCATCGAAACTTCGCGGGTCACATCCTGCCCGGCCATCAGCATGCGCGCAGAATGATAATTCAGTTGGCGCAGCGCCTCAAGCTCGGTGAGTAGTTCGACCAGCTTGAAGTGAATCCACTGGTTTTCAATCAGCGGGCGACCAAAGGCTTTGCGCTGCTGGGTATAGGCGATGGTATCACGCACAGTGCGTTCGCCGGAACTGTGGGCCATGACGTTGGCGATCAGTCGCTCTTTCTGGAACTGCTGCATCTGGAGAATAAAGCCCTGGCCTTCGGGGCCAATCCGGTTGCATTGGGGGACGCGCACGTTATCAAAGACCAGTTCGGCGGTGTCGCTGGAGAGATTGCCCAGCTTGCGCAGCTTGCGCCCCACGCTGAAACCCGGCGTTTTGGTAGGCACGATAATCAGCGACATACCGCGATAGCCGCCCTCGTTGCTGGTGCGCGTCAGCAGACAAATGAAATCGGCCTGTGTGCCGTTAGTGATATAGAGTTTTGTGCCGTTGATGATATAGTCGTCGCCGTCTTTTTCGGCGCGGGTGCGGATGGAGGCTACATCCGATCCGGCGTCGGGTTCGCTGACGCCAATCGCGCCGACGATCTCGCCGCGAATGGCTGGCTCCAGAAACTTCTTTTTCAGTTCATGCGAGCCATGCTGGGCCAGCGCGGGCGTACACATATCGGTATGCACGACGATGCCCATCGGCACGCCGCCGCAGTTGGCGCGAGCCAGCTCCTCCGCAAAGACGACGGTATACCAGTAATCCGCGTTGACTCCGCCGTACTCTTCGGGATAGTTCAGCCCCAGAAAGCCCAGGTCGCCCATCTTCTTGAAAAGGTCATGGGCTGGGAAGATGCCCGCTTCCTCCCACTCATCCACATGCGGGTTGATCTCTTTTTCGACGAACGAGCGAACGCTCTGGCGAAACATCTCGTGTTCTTCGGTGAAGTACATGGGACTGTAGTGCATGGCTGGGAACCTCCTGCTGCGTGCTGGGAACATTCGACATTCACATCCGAAATACCCCGTACCTGGGCGCGCCTTCAGAGACGAAATCGCGGTTATAGGCCATCGAGAGACCAATGGAAAGAACCTTGCGCGTCTCGCGTGGGTCAATGATACCATCATCCCAGATACGCGCGGTGGCGTAATACGCGGACGCTTCTTCGTCAAACTTTCCTACGATCATGCTGCGCATCGCTTCAAGCTGCTGCTGGTCGGCTTCGCGGCCCCTGGCGCGCGCGGCGTCCTCTTGAATAATTGCCATCACGCCAGCCGCCTGCTCGCCGCCCATCACGGCAATGCGGCTGTTGGGCCAGGTGAAGAGCAGGCGCGGATCATATGCCCGGCCACACATACCATAGTTGCCCGCGCCAAACGATCCGCCGATGATGACGGTGAACTGGGGGACTGTCGAGGTGGCGACGGCGTTGACCATCTTGGAGCCATGCTTGACGATGCCATCCTGCTCGTATTTGGAGCCAACGATATAGCCGGTGGTGTTCTGAAGATAGATCAGCGGTATGCGCGTCTGATTGCACAGTTGGATGAAGGTGGCCGCTTTGTTGGCCGACTCGGAGAAGAGGATGCCATTGTTGGCAATGATGCCGATAGGAAAGCCGTTGATGTGCGCGTGGCCGACAACCAGCGTCGGGCCATAGTCGCGCTTGTATTCGGTGAAGCGCGAGCCATCCACAAGACGAGCTATCACTTCGCGCACTTCGTAGGGCTTGCGCGTGTCTATCGGCACGATGCCCAGCAGTTCGTCGGGGTCATAGAGCGGCTCTTCCGGCGGAGCCAGCACAGCTTTGATCTCTTTGCGCCAGTTCAGCCGGGCGACAATCTCTCGGCCAATACGAATGGCGTCGGCGTCGTCTTCGGCCAGGTAATCGCCCAGGCCAGAGATGCGCGTGTGCATCTCCGCGCCGCCCAGCGTTTCATCATCGGCCTCTTCGCCAGTTGCCATCTTCACCAGCGGTGGCCCGCCCAGAAAGACTTTGGCTTTCTTGCGCACCATCACGGTATAGTCCGAGAGGCCAGGCACATACGCGCCGCCAGCCGTCGAGCTGCCAAAGACCAGCGAGATTTGCGGCAGGCCCATCGCTGACATCTGCGCCAGGTTGGCGAAGGTACGCCCGCCAACCTCGGCAAACATTTCTGCCTGATAGAGCAGATTGGCCCCGCCAGATTCGACCAGATGGATGCTGGGCAGGCGGTTCTCCCTGGCGATGGCCTGCGCCCGCAAGCCCTTCTTGACGGTCATGGGATAGCTGGAGCCGCCCTTCACCGTCGGGTCACTTGAGCCAATCATACACTCGACGCCGCTGACGATGCCGATGCCGGTAATCTGCGAGCCGCCAACCGATTCATTGTTATACATGCCCCAGGCGGCCAGCGGGCTGAGTTCCAGAAATGGCGTGCCGGGGTCCAGCAGTAACTCAACGCGCTCGCGGGGCAGCAGCTTGCCGCGCTCGCGGTGTCTGCGGGTATATTTCTCGCCGCCGCCCTCGCGCACCTTTGCCTGACGTTCGCGCAGTTCGTCCACAAGCCGCTGCCAGGCTTCGCGGTTCTGCTGGTACTCCGCGCTCTGCATATCAATCTGTGAGCGGAGGATGCTCAAGGGGGTCACTCCTCGAATCCGTGGTAGGGTTGGGCTGGAGTATGTTCGGCTATGTCGTAATTAGTTCGCCAGAGCGAACTCGCGCCGTCAACGCGCAGGGTATCGCCGGTAATATAACTGGCGGCAGGCGAAAGCAGAAAGGTGACAGCAGCCGCCACTTCGCTTTCGCTGCCTAAACGCCTGGCCGGGATATAGCTGACAATATCTTTTAGGACAGCGGGATCATAGTTGCTCAAACCACTTGATTGAATGATACCAGGAGCGACGCTGTTGATGCGAATGTGATAGGGCGCCCATTCTACCGCCAGCGTTTTGGTCAGATTCTCCACGCCCGCGCGGGCCGCGCTGCTGTGGGCCATGCCTGGAAAGCCGCTCCAGAGGTCCATGAGGATATTGACAATAGCGCCGCCGTGATCGCGCATGGAGCGCAGCATGGCGTTTTTGCACATCAAAAACGCGCCTGTCAGATTCGTTTCGATGACGGCGTTCCAGCCTTTGAGCCGGATGTCCTGGGCAGGGCTGATGAACTGGCCGCCGCCGTTGTTGACCAGCCCATCAATCTTGCCGAATCGCTCTATGATCGTGTCCACCAGGGCTTCCACCTGCTCGGCGCTGCGAATGTCGCAGGGCAGCGCCAGCGCCTTGCCGCCCGACGCCAGAATCTCATCGCGGGTACGCTCCACGTTGGCGAGCTTGCGCGAACAGACGACGACGGCTGCGCCCAGGCTCGCCAGCTCATGCGCGATACAGCGGCCAATGCCGGTACCCCCGCCGCTGACGATGATGACCTGCTCGTTGAAGAGGCCATCTCGAAAGATGGAGCGATAGCCCATATTTTAACTGCTCGCTGTGTCAATGCTCACTAATTGAACGTCGAAGATAAGCGTCGTGTTGGGTGGAACTAATGGTGGGTCGCCTTCATTTTGACCGGGAATACCAGCTTCTCCATAGGCAAGCGCCGGGGGAATGATGAGCCGACGCTTCCCGCCAGCTTTCATGCCAGGAATCCCATCAACCCAGCCTTGAATAACACCGTTAGGCCCACCTATAAGCTGGAACTTGGTTGGCTGCCCGTCGGTACCGTGATCGTAGGAACAATCGAACTTGACGTTGGTTGATTCTATCCAGCCTATATACTGCACGCTGATGGTATCGCCTGCTTTAACTGCTGGCCCTGTCCCTACAGTGGTGTCAATATATTGGAGATCGCTTTTCAATTTGACCGGGGTTTCGGTCAGCGTGGGCGGAATGGCAGGGCAGTGGGCATTTTCGGTTGCGGTGGCTTTCACGATAGCGGTAGAGGTGGCTGCGGCGTGTAGATTTGCCAGGCGTGTCGCCTCTTCATTCTTCGTAATGGCCTGCTGAACAACCACCACGATCACCACGATCACTATCACGGCAATGGCCCCTAACCCTAGCCGCTGGTTGAGTTGGCGGCGACGGGCGCGCGCCAGGTGGGCTTGCTGCTGAGGGGTGAGCTTGCGTTCACGCGCTTCAACGCGCGAGGCAGCCGATTTACGCTCTTTAGAGGCAGACGCCGGAAGTTTTGAGCTGGCCTTGCGTTCGCGCGCCCCTCCTGCCGCTGGCTCTGCTGCTTCTGGTTCCTTCTCTCCCTTGGGGCCAGGTTGAGCGGCCTGGCGTTGGCTTGCCTTTTGAGAACCCTTTGCGCGACTATCGGCAGCCCCAGCAGTGGGTTTTTTGGTTTTTTCAATTGGTGGCATAGTAGTGCTTTCCTCCAGACGGTTTTCGGTGGTTAGTATACAATGGGGCCACCGTTGAGGCAACTCTCAGCTTCTGATGCTTCCACCACCTGTAGCGCCGCCTCCCTTCGGGAAGGGCCGCTTGCCTCGGCTGGGCCTCGGCAGTCTCGCTCCCGTTGGTCGCTCGCGCGTCCCTTCCTGGCGGCCAACGCTGCGCCCTGGCGAGCGTGCGCCCTTGGGGCCAGCGTCCCGGCGGGCCAACGTTGAGCCGCCTGGAAGGCGGCGCTACGGGCTGGCCGCCTGGAAGGCGGCGCTACAAGTCCCAGGTCTCGCTTGCCAACACCTCATGTGTGGCGGAACCGCTTCTCATGCTTTAACGATTGAGATGAAAGGGGGCTAGTCAGAAATAGTTCTCATCCGTTATACTACTGAGCAAGAGCATATCCTTTGATGTGCCAACTTCTCGGCTCCGAGGAGGAACCTTGTCGTGTCGTTACCATCTTTCCGGCGAACACCATCGCTTCCCCCACGTCTTCCCTCGCAAGCTGACCGATGTGTCTCCACGTTTTCCATTGTTGCCTGCGATCCTGCCACTGGCGATCTGGGAATTGCCGTCGAGTCAAAGTTCCTGGCTGTGGGCGCAGTAGTACCCTGGGCGAAAGCAGGGGTAGGAGCCATTGCTACCCAATCATGGGCGAATACCACCTATGGACCAAAAGGGCTGGAACTGCTGGCCCAGGGAAAGACTCCCAATGAAGTGATGGCCGCGCTGACTGAGCCGGATGAACACCGCGCGCAGCGGCAGGTGGGCATTGTGGACGCCAAAGGCCAGGCGGCAACCTATACGGGCGGTGAATGTTTTGCCTGGGCTGGTGGCATCGTCGGACCAAACTATAGCTGCCAGGGCAATATCCTGGTCAGCGAGGCCACAGTGCAGGCGCTGGCGCGCACGTTTGAGGCCACAGCGGGCGGCCTGTGGGATCGCTTGCTAGCGGCGTTGGCGGCTGGTCAGGCGGCTGGTGGTGATAGTCGCGGCCAGGAATCGGCGGCGCTGCTGGTGGTCCGCGAGGCTGGCGGCTACGGGGGTTTCAATGACCGCTTTATTGATCTGCGGGTTGATGACCATCCGCACCCCATCGAGGAGCTGGCGCGTTTGCTTGATCTGCACAAGCTCTATCTTTTTAAGACGAACCCTGCTGACCTTGTGCCGATTGATGAGGCCATCGCCCGCGAACTTCAAGGGGTACTCAAGCGGGTGGGTGATTACCAGGGGGCCATCAGCGGGGTCTACGATGAAGCGACGCGCAACGCTTTCAATGCGTTCAGTATGCGCGAGAACCTGGAAGATCGTTGGGTGGAAGGGCCGCAGATTGATGGGGTCGCGCTGCGCTTTATTCGCCAGCGTTTTGTCCAATCGTGAGATACGAACTCCCCCTGCTTACTGTGAAAACTTTTAGTGGAAGAGCGTATCTAATAGCGAGGGAGTGTCTCTCGCGGTGTAGTAAGTATTTTTGCGCTTACTACAATTTGCCCGCCAGCCGTGTATGCCATATGAAAATGATGGCTGACAGCCTCCGGCATGTGGCTGCGAATTACAGGAAAGGGGGATAGCACACATAGGAAAGAACGACCAGGTTGTAGCAACGCAGCGATAATTTTGGGGCAATTTACGCATCACTGCCTCTTGGTCGGTTTGTCTAATCAGTCCAGTCTGCGTGAACAACTTCACGTCGGAACCACAGCCTACCCTCGCTGATGCGCGAGCGTAGAGCAAAAGCGGAAGGACACAGATCTCATGCGGAAGAAAATGTTTATTGTCTCTCAGGCGCTCCTCTTTATGGGAGTGCTTGGCATTGTCTTCGCGGGCTGCGGGACGCCGCAAGGCTCTGACCTTGCAGATAAGCAGATATTCACGTACCCCATCGTGGCGTCGCAGGATGTCAAGACGCTCGACCCCGCGTTAATCACAGACCTGTACTCTGCTCAGGTGATTAGCCTGATAGGAAGTGGCCTGGTGTCGCTCGATCCCAAGACACTTGCGGTGAAGCCAAACCTCGCCAGCAGTTGGGATGTCTCAGCGGATGGCAAGAGCTACACCTTCCACATTCGCCCCAACCTCAAGTTCTCCAACGGTGATCCGCTGACGGCAAATGATTTTGCCTATGCCATTGACCGCGCGTTTGGTCCAGACATATTCGGTACGTCGTATACGCCGGACTACTACCTGGGCGGTCAGGGTGGTATCAATGCCGGGATCGTTGGTGGCGAAGATCGCGGCAACGGCAAAATCCCCTCAATGATCGGCCAGGGGCTGGTGGTCGTCAATGACACGACCCTCCAGATCAACATTACTGGCCCGGCCCTCTGGTTCCTGGAAGCCCTGACCTATCCCGTCAGCTATCCAGTTGACAAGAAAGTCGTCGATCAGTTTGGCGCGTCCTGGTGGGATGGACACTTTGTAGGCGCAGGCCCCTTCGAACTCAAGTCCTTCCAGCATAAGGTGAAACTGGTCGCGGTGCCGAACCCCAACTGGTGGGGCGACAAGCCCACGTTGACCGAAGTTGACATGCCGATTATTGCCGACTCCACCACATCGTGGAACAACTTCCAGGCCAACCAGGTTGATGTTTCCCCTGTTCCCGCGGCAGACTACAACATTGCCAAGGCGTATGGCCCCAGCAGGTTCTACGAAGGCCCGTCGCTGTCGGTTGGCTATGTTGCCCCCAACAGCAAGGTCGCTCCCTTCGATAACGTGACGGTGCGCCAGGCGTTCGCGGAATCCGTTGACCGCGATAAGCTTGCCAACCAGGTTCTTTCGGGCGCGAGCCTCCCATCCAATCATATCGTCCCGCAAGGCATGCCGGGGTACAATGCGAATCTGAAGGGCCTGCCCTTCGATCCAAATGATGCCAAGGCCAAGCTGCTTTCGGTCTATCCTGATGTGAGCAAGATGCCAGCAGTCACGCTGGAGTATTCGAAGAGTGTGACTGGTGACAAGCTGTACGCAGCCATGCAGCAGGACTGGCAGACCTACCTGGGCGTGCATGTGAACCTGAACGCGGTAGACTTCGGACAACTGCTCAATGATGTCGGCAGCAAGAACGCTGCGGGCATTTACCCGAATCAGTTCTACGCGCTCGGCTGGATCGCTGACTATCCTGATCCGCAGGACTTCATGGATCTGGTGATCAGCACTTCGAGCAACAACAACATGAACTTCAGCAACACTGATGTAGACGGACTGGTTGCGAAGGGCGATTCAGGGCTGGATGCCAACGCGCGCCTCGGTTTCTACAATCAGGCTGAAGAGATTGCTGTCCAGCAAGTGGCCTGGATTCCCATCACGCAGGGCAAGACCATCTATGTCTTCCAGAAGTGGGTGTCGGGCTACAACGTGTCTGCTCAGGGGACGACCCCTGACATTGCCTGGTCGTCTGTCAAGATTCTGAAGCATTCCTGATATTGCCTGGTCGTCTGTCAAGATTCTGAAGCATTGATGCGCAGGGTCTGAAGGCGTAGACACTCGTTGTAACAGTCTCTTGCGCTATTGGGCGCTGTGGAGTATTATCTCTCCAGCGCCCAATAGCTACCCCCCTTAAAGGCGTTCACACGGAATCTGAGGATGTTCACGCAGTAACCTGGAAATCTCGCGGCTCTTCCTGACGGAAGGAGGCTTCCCTTGGTACAATTCATTATCAAACGTGTGATAGGCTTGATTTTTGTAGTGTTTGGGGTCTCGTTTGTCACCTTCATCATGGGGTATCTTGCGCCAGGCGATCCCATCATTGGCTTGTGCGGCGTCCATTGTACTGGCGGTATCCATGAAAGGCTGCTCCACACCTACGGGCTTGACGTACCCTGGTACCAACAATATTGGAACTACATCACCCACGCGCTGCGTGGTGACTTTGGCCTTTCCTTTGAGAATCTGGGCCAGAAAGTGACCAGTTATATTGGCCCCCCATTGCTGGTTTCCGTGCAGCTAGGACTCATGGCTTTTGCCTTGACGCTGCTGGTGGGCATTCCGGTGGGCATCTTCGCGGCGCTGCGCCGCAACACCTGGATGGACACCGCCAGCATGGGTGTGATGCTCTTCCTGTTTGCGCTGCCCACGTTTGTACTCATCCCCCTCTACCAATTGCTGATGGTGCTCTTTGTCCAGAAGTTCGGCATGGAGAGTCCGCCGCTGCCCATCTCTGGCTGGGAGGGTGGACCGGAATATAAAATCGTGCCTGTAGTGGTCCTGGCGGCAGTTGGTATGGGATTCTTTGCGCGGCTGACCCGTACCGTCATGTTGGAGGTGCTGGGCCAGGATTACGTGCGTACCGCGCGCTCCAAGGGGCTGCGCGAGCGAGTCGTGATCTATACGCACGCGCTGCGCAACGCGATGATTCCTCTGCTGACGGTCATTGGCCCATCACTGGCCTTTATTGTCACCGGGGCTTTTATCACCGAGTTGTTGATGTCTGTGCCGGGCATCGGCTTTATCACCATCAATTCGATCTCGACCCGCGACTGGCCGGTGGTGCAGGCAACAGTGATGCTGCTGGCGCTGACAGTCGTGGTGATGAACTTCCTCACGGATATTGCCTATAGCATTGTCGATCCGCGCATCCGGCTTTCGTGATGGCGCCCCCGATTGTGTCGTTCTCTGGCTACCTAACGGTTACGTTGCTAGCTTAAAGGGAGGTTGCCCTGATGGATCTGCAAAAGAGTTCTGAACATGAGATCCAGGAGCCGATGGCGGCTGGCCTTTTTCAGATCGAACTGGAAGTGCCTGCGGTCCTTGAGGAAACTGGGGCCAAAGGGCCAGCAGTTTCGCCGCTCCGTGAATCACTGAGGCGCTTGCGGCGCGATAAGCGTGCCATGACCTCGGTGTTCGTCCTGGGTGTTGTTTTCTTTATCTCCATAGTCTTTCCCCCCATTTACGAGCATGTCGGTCAGACCTTTGAGCTTCACCCGGCTCCTGGGTTTGTGGTGTCCCTCCCCTCCACGCTGTATCACAGCCCGGACTATCAAGACGCTACGCGCCTGATCAACATGCCCAACGGGATGCACTGGCTGGGGACCGATGATGCCGGCCAGGATATTCTGGCGCGGCTGCTCAAAGGCTGGCAGGTCTCAATATTCGTTGCGATAGCTGTTGAGATACAGGATATTCTCTTCGGCGTCTTCTTTGGCGTCCTGGCCGGCTATTTTGGCGGCATGGTTGATACGATCCTCGCCCGCTTCACGGACCTGATGTTCGCGTTCCCTGGCCTGCTCTTTGTCATTCTGGTTACGGCCATTTTTGGGCAGCCATTTCAGCTTCAGACTGAAAAGATTTTCGGTCATGGGTTTGCTCCGTATGGGAGGATAGTGCTGGCGGCGCTGGTCATCGGATTCATCGTCTGGCCTCAAATGGCTCGCTTCATGCGCGGTCAGACGCTGCAACTCAAAGAACAGCAGTTCATTGAAGCCGCGCGCACGAATGGGTCGAGCAATTTCAAGATCATCAGGCGCCACATCCTGCCAAATATTGCCAGCCTGGTTATCGTTGTCTCCACGCTGAACATGGCCGCGACGGTAGTCGCCGAAGGCGCGCTGAGCCTGCTTGGCCTGGGTGTGCAGCGTCCGGGGTCCAGCCTGGGACTGATGATCTTCCAGTATTCAAGCTATCTCCAGGCGTTCCCCTTTGAGATCATATGGCCGATCCTTGCTCTGGTCATCCTGGTGCTTTCCTTCTCCTTCATTGGCGATGGTTTGCGCGATGCCTTTGACCCACGCTCAAAAGATTAACAACCACTGGGTACGAAGATTGAGGAATTGTGATGCAGAAGCTCTTGGAGGTGAAAAACCTCAAGACAAATTTCTACACCCGTGGCGGTGTGGTCAAGGCCGTTGACGGAGTGAGTTTTCACATCAAAGAGGGGGAAACCCTTGGCATTGTGGGCGAGAGCGGCTCAGGGAAGAGCGTGACCGCCCTCTCCGTCATGCGCCTGGTTGCCAGCCCGCCAGGGAAGATAGAGGCCGGGAGCGAGATCGTCTTTGGTGGCGATAACATCATGGAACTGACGGAGGACGAATTACACGAACTCCGTGGCGGCAAAATCTCGATGATTTTCCAGGATCCGATGACCTCGCTCAACCCGGTCTTTTCGGTGGGCTTCCAGATCTCTGAGTCGGTAAAGACCCATCTTAAGCTGACCGGCAAGGCCGCCGAGGCTCGGACGCTGGAGATGATGGAGCGCGTGCGCATTCCTGACGCGCGCCGACGCTTGAAGAGCTACCCGCATGAGTTCAGTGGTGGCATGCGTCAGCGTGTCATGATTGCCATCGCGCTCTCTTGCAATCCCCAATTGTTGATTGCCGATGAGCCGACAACCGCGCTGGATGTGACGATTCAGGCGCAGATTCTTGACCTGATGAGAGCACTCAGCAAAGAGTTCCAGACGGCGGTGATGCTCATTACCCACGATCTGGGTGTCGTTGCGGGGATGTGCCAACGGGTCGTAGTGATGTACGCCGGGCGGGTAATGGAAGAAGCGCCAACCTCACAACTGTTCGCCAGGCCCGCCCACCCTTATACGAAGGCGCTCTTGCAGTCCATCCCACGTCTGGTGGACGACAAAAAAGAGCGCCTTGCTCCTATTAAGGGGCAGCCGCCTGATCTGGTGAACCTGCCCCCTGGGTGTCCCTTCGCACCGCGCTGCGCCAAAGTGCAGGACCGCTGCCAGGTGGAGACACCACCTCTGGAAGAGGTGGCTGACAATCAAATGGCCGCCTGCTTCTATCCGTTTTAATCAGCGAGAGGAGCGCCCAGATGGAGAAGACTCTTGAAGTTGCAGCGGGTACCACGCTGCTGGAAGTCAAAGATTTGAAGGTCTATTTTCCTGTGCGTGGCGGGTTGCTGGGAAGGACAAGCGCCAATGTCAAAGCGGTGGATGGGGTGGACATGACGGTCAAGCAAGGGGAGACGTTAGGGTTGGTTGGTGAAAGCGGCTGTGGCAAATCAACCACCGGGCGCGCTATCCTGCAATTGATTAAGCCAACGGCTGGCTCTGTTCGCTTTAAAAATCAAGAGCTAACAAGCCTGAAAGCGAACAGGGTTCGCCAGATGCGCGCCGATATGCAAATGATCTTTCAAGACCCCTATGGCTCGCTTGACCCCCGCTTTACTGTCGGAGAGCTTGTCGCTGAGCCTCTCCAAAACTTCCAGTCTGGCTCAAGGACAGACATCCGCCGCCGGGTTGAGGAACTGCTTGAAGTGGTGGGCCTCAATCCCAAATATATCAACCGCTTCCCCCATGAGTTCAGCGGCGGCCAGCGTCAGCGTATTGGTATCGCCCGCGCGCTGGCGTTGAATCCAGCATTTGTGGTCTGTGATGAGCCGGTCAGCGCCCTGGATGTCTCGATTCAGGCGCAGGTGCTGAACCTTTTGCAAGACCTGCAAGAGCGTTTCGGCCTGACGTATCTCTTCATCGCGCACAATCTTTCTGTGGTCAGATATATCAGTGACCGCGTCGCGGTGATGTATCTGGGGCGAGTCGTTGAAGTGGCAGAACGCGATGCGCTCTATGAAAAGCCGCTGCACCCCTATACCCAGGCGCTGCTTTCAGCGATTCCGGTCCCCGATCCAGAGATCGAAAGCCAGCGCCAGCGGATTATTCTGGAGGGCGACGTACCCAGCCCACTCAATCCGCCCAGTGGCTGCCCATTTCACCCGCGCTGCTGGAAAGCGCAGCAGATTTGCCGCACTGAGGTACCGCGTCTGGAGCGCAAAGACAGCGAACATCTGGCCGCCTGCTTTTTCCCAGGATAACCGAAGGAGAAGTATGCTGCTGTGCAAGAGCATCGCATAGTCGTCAACGGGACTGAACTCTTCTACGCTGAAGAAGGAAATGGGCCGCCGTGTGTGTTTTTACATGGTGGCCCAGGGCTGGATCATCAGGAATTCGTTCCCTGGCTCTCGCCCCTGGCGACCAGCGCCCGGCTGATCTACCTCGATCACCGGGGGAATGGACGTTCACAGCGTATTGCGCCAGAGCAGTTTACGACGGCTGCGGTGGTGGAGGATGTCGAGGCGCTGCGCCTGGCGCTTGGGTTCGAGCAGATGGCTGTCCTGGGTCATTCGTTTGGCGGATTTATCGCTCTCAGCTACGCTCTGGCCCACCCTTCGTCTGTTTCGCGCCTGATTGTTAGCTGCTCCGCGCCCAGTTACGATATTGGGGCGGAAGTAGAAGAACAACTGGCCGCTTTTGGTGATCCGAAAGTCGAAGCTGCTTTTGCCCGCGAAAATGAGATACAATCTGATGAAGATATGCGGGCGATCATCCTCGATGAACTGCCATTCTACTTTGCTACGTATCCTGATGAGATCAGGCGCGTGGCTGAAGATTGGGCGGAGCGCACGCGCTATTCTGCGGCCCTTTCAAGCTGGTGGAGTGTCAATCAGATGCCGCTCTATGACGTGCGCCCGCGTCTAGGCGAGGCTCGTATGCCTACGCTTATTCTGGCCGGGAGGCATGACCGCGTGTGCAGCCTGAACCCGGCGCAAATAATGCTCCAGGGTATCCCTGGAGCACGGCTGGTTATCTTTGAGCACAGCGGCCATATGCCTCAGATGGAGGAATCAGATCGCTATATCCAGGCGGTACGGGACTTTTTGACAGGGACGTAACACAGAGGGGGAAAGGCGGTCTTGCTCAAAGAAAGCCTCATCTTATTTTGGCGGGGAATATGCCTGGCCTGCCCGGTCTGTGGTGAAGGTCGAATTTTTTCTGGCTGGTTCAAGATGCATGACGACTGTCCTGTCTGCGGCTTTCATTTCGAGCGCGAAGAAGGCTATTTTACCGGCGCGATGGCCGTCAATCTGGTTGCTACCGAACTGCTGCTGGCGGCTGTTGCTATCCCGCTGGCCCTTCTGCCTGGAATGTCACTTCTCCTGTTTGTACTGGTTGGTGGCGCGTTAGCTATCCTCCTGCCGCTCCTCTTTTATCGCCACTCCAAGGGACTCTGGATGAGCCTCGATCACATCTTCCACCCTGTTGAGGATTGAAGCCAAATCACTTTTGGCGGCCCAGCCTGTATCCCATGCCGTATGAGATTGCAGGGATTGATTTTTGAGGGCAATCCCATGTTTATCGAAAGGGTGTGATTTCCTGTGAAAAAAGTAGCTCTTCTCGCTCTGCTTGCTCTGGCTGTCTCTCTGCTTGCAGCTTGTGGCGGCTCTGACAATAGCGGCAATACTGGCAACAATGGCGGTTCCAACACTATTACGATGGGTGTGCAGACGTTCAGCACAAACTCGATTACGATTACCAAAGGCAGCACGATTACCTTTACGAACGACCCGAACAGCGGCACAGAGCATATTCTGCTGATTGGAACCCAGGGTACCCCTGCTACTAACGAAACAGGCGCGCCTGACTTTGGCGCAAACGGCCAGACTATCCAGGTGGGGAAAAGCTTCACGACAGGAGCCTGGAACACTGCCGGTACCTTTCATGTCACCTGCGCCCTTCATCCGACAACGATGAATCTGACTGTCACTGTACCCGGCTAGACCGCAACTCTAGCAGGAAGAAGGCCACCCAGCCGCTCTATCTGGCTGGGTGGCCTTCTTACACTTGTAGCGCCGCCGTCCCCGGCGGCTAATCGCTCGCCGCCTGGAAGGGACGCGCGAGCGACAGGTTATGACTCCTTCAGAAGCGTCTGGAGATTGCTTGCCAGGACATTTGGGTCAAAATCTTCGGAAAGAAAGACACGTTCATGCCCCTGCTTATCAATCAGATAGATGGCAACGGTATGTTCGACCGTATTCTTATCGGTAGTTGTGGGCGTTGTAGGCGCGGCGAAGACATGGTAAGCCGACCAGATGGGCGTAAGCTGGGCGCTGCTCCCAACCAGAAAGTGCCACTGATTGAGCAGGTGATGAACCTGCGAGAACTGATAGGCTGATTGTGTCGTATCGTTTTGAGGATCGGTGCTGACAGCAATGACACTCACTTTGGAGCTATCGGCCCCCAGCTTTTCCAGTGAAAGGTGCAGCTTATCTGCGATGAGCGGGCAGGTGTCGGGGCAGTGGGTGTAGAGGAAGGTCAGCACGACGGGATGCCCGCGAAACTGGGAAAGCGAGACCGGATCGCCGAACTGATCGCTCAGGCGGAAATCGGGCGCGTTGACGCCGCCCAGATCGGTCCCCTGAAGAGTCGGCTGGTTGTTCGAGGAGCCATGCGTAATGATGACGATGACGATGATGACGAGGATCGCCGAAACAAGAACCGAGAGACGGGAAGCAAGACGCCAGCTCATGATGTTCCTCGCGGTGGGTCAGGTAAGAACGCGATCAATGACCATCAGGGCAAACAACAATGCCAGGTAACAGTTCGAATACCAGAACAGCGTGCGCGCCCAGCGTTTGGTTTCATCGCGCAGTACGCGGATAGCCAGGTACAGAAATCCCGCGCCCAGCGAGATAGCCGAGGCGAGATAGAGATAGCCCATTTCACGGGTTGAGAAGAGGACAAGCGTCACCGCGATCAGCAGCAGGGTATAGAGGACAATCTGGCGTTTGGTTTCTTTCTCGCCCAGCACCACCGGCATCATAGGAATATGCGCCCGCGCGTAATCGTTTTTGATAAGCAGCGCCAGGGTCCAGAAATGCGGCGGCGTCCAATAGAAGATGATGGCAAAGAGCCAGAGGGCAGGCAAGCCAACCGAGTTTGTGACGGCAGCCCAGCCGACGAGCGGAGGAACTGCGCCTGCTGCCCCGCCGATGACAATATTCTGGGTGGAATTGCGCTTGAGCCAGAGCGTGTACACCAGAATGTAAAAGACGATGCCTGAGAAAGCCAGCAGGGCGCTCAGCAGATTGACGAACAGCGCCAGGTCTACAAAAGAGATCACGGCCAGCGCCGCGCCAAAGATGAGGGCATGCGCGGGCGGGATGCGCCCGGCGGGGAGCGATCTGCGTTTTGTGCGGCTCATTATCTGATCGATGTCACGATCAAAATAGCAGTTCATCGCGTTGGCGCTGCCTGCCGCGCAGGCTCCACCAAACAGGGTGGCAATGACCAGTTGCCAGGGCGGGAAGCCACCCTGAGCAATTGCCATTGAAGCGAGCGTCACACCGAGCAGTAACACGGTGACATGCGGCTTTATCAGGTTGAGGTAGCCGCTCAGGAGCAGTTTCAAGGAGCCTGCCTCGCCTGCCGCTTCCGGCGCGGCTACCGCTGCATCTGCTGGCGCGCGTACCCACTCTTTTTCGGGGGCGGGCTGCCCGGATGGCGACTCTGCGTCGGTCTTTGCGGGCAGGTCACGATAGGCCACAGCCGCCAGAGCAGCCATAGCTCCCCAGACGGCGGTAGCAAACGCCAGATGGAAACCCTGCGCCGCTTCATATCCGCCCTCTACTGCGTGGGAGCCGAGCAGAACCATCGCCGCGCCAACCGCGACCTGAATGACGAAGAAGACCGCTGCAGCAAGGGCAATGGCGGCCAGTTTGGGCGCTTCGCGCCTGCGCCGCCAGGCATAGATGATCGTGGCGATAATAAAGAGGCCAACGAAGCTGGCAAAAAAGCGATGGAAGAGGTTAATCACGACCAGCGACACCACCGAGCCAGGGATGTCTTCGCGCCCGCACAGCGGCCAGCCAGGGCAGACCAGATCGGCGCTGTTGCCGCGCACATTCGAGCCGCTGAGCAGCAGCAGGTACGTCAGGATGGCGGTTGTCAGGGCCAGGCGTGCGAAGCGTCGGGCGCTCTGGAAGTTGCCTACAACGGGGGTATTCTGGCGCAGCAGCACCGCCGCGATGATGAGCGTGGCGAAGAGCGCCAGGGCCGTACCCAGATGCGCGGTGACGATGTTTTCGGGCAGATCATTGAGAACGGTAATCCCCCCCAGCACGACCTGAACGGCAAGCAGCCCAACGGCAATCAGTGCGGGGATGACATAGCGCCGCCGTCGCGCCCAGATCAGCACCGCCAGGGCCAGCGCGATAACGAGGAAGCTGACCACAGAGGCGGTCAGCCGGTGGGAGTATTCAATCAGCGTATGTTCATCGAAGCTGGGGATCAGGCTCCCGTGGCAGGTCGGCCAATCGGGGCAGCCTTCGCCGGAGCCGGTGATGCGCACAAGCCCGCCGACAAGCACCAGAAAGTACGTAAAGCCAACAGTCACCCAGCCCAGACGGCGTAGTCGGGTCATGCTCATTCCCTCGTAATATAATAACGATAGCCTTATAACATGCCGGATTGTCCCACCTACCCCTGACACCCACCTTGCAATGCTCCAGTCTCTACCTTACAAAAGCCTGAACATCTGCGCGCCCGTGCAGCCGCTATAATGCGCGATGCGCCAGTTGCGACATTCTGACGCAGACGCTATAGTACGAGTATCAGACCTGCGCGCAGGTCGTTTTCCAGAGAGGAAGCGTGTGGCCCGTTGAGGAAGCATTACGGCTGGGGGCCAGCGGTGAAGCGCGGCCAGATCGCCGCTTTTCTGAGCGGTACGGCTGTCATGTTTCTGGCACCAGCGACGAATACCTCTTCAGCACTCGTCTTGCTGCGATTCGCTCATCACCGCGCGTGGCTCATTGGCGGAGGCGTCGTGAGCGGCTGAATCGGCCTGCGCCTGCCGTGCTGTCCGTCGCTTGAAATAGTAATAGAGGAAGACGCCGCCAGCGATCAGCAGCAGATAACAGCCCCACAGGAACGCAAACGAATAGTCTTTGAAGAACAAGCCGACCCCCCCTGGCGCTCTGGTGAGGAAGGAGAGCAGCAAGAGCGGCGTTATCAGAGCGGGGAAGAGAAATAAAATGAGACTGATGGCAACTTTTCCCTGCATGGTGTCATATCCTTGATTCTGGCTGAAAGAGGTTTTTGTCTGTGCAGTGTTTACTATATCAGGGGCCGATCAGGATCGCAATCTCAGCTATTTAGCTCGCCTTTTCTTGAAGCTTCTGCTGTGTTCAGGGCTTTGTAAGGGGTTCTGGCATCCCTGCAAGCCAAATGTTAGCAGTTCACATTAGAATAGCCGCGTAATAGCGGGAGAAGTCTGTCCCTTTTAGAATACGTTGTGGAAGGCAGGTCCCAGGGTGCGAAGATTCTCGCCTGATGGGTTAGTTCCGAGCAGGCTGATGCGCTGGCTGCTGCCGGTGCTGCTTGGCCTGTGTCTGCTCATAGTAGCTGGCTGTAGCGTTGGTAACTCCAACACGCTGAATCCGCAAGGGCCGGTTGCGCTTAAAGAATCCGGTCTCTTCTGGTTTATTCTGGTTGTGGCAACCATCGTGTTTGTCCTCGTGGAAGCGGCTCTGATCTATTCCGTCTTTCGCTTCCGCGCCCGCCCCGATTCGCCAGAGCCGCGCCAGATTCACGGCAACACCAAGCTGGAAATCTGGTGGACGATTGTACCCTCATTGATTCTCTTTCTGGTGTTGGGCCTGACGGTGCAAACGCTCTTTAATATTCAGGAACCGGCCAGCAACCCCAATAACCCCACCATGTCTGTCAACGTGTATGGGCATCAGTGGTGGTGGGAGTTCCGCTATTACGATAACGCGAACGATGCGCTCACCAATGCCGAAACGCCGCACGCCAATCCTACCGATGACTCGCCCAAACCAACCGTTGTGACTGCCGATGAACTGGTCGTGCCAGTAGGGACGACGGTGCATCTCAATCTGGTCTCGGATAACGTCATTCACAGCTTCTGGATACCCCAGCTTACCGGCAAGACGGATGTGATTCCCGGCCATACCAATCATATGTGGTTCCAGGCCGATACGCTTGGAACGTATCAGGGGGCTTGCGCGGAGTTCTGCGGCGACCAGCACGCGCATATGCGCTTTGAGGTGGTCGTCAAGCAGCAAGGCACAGGCGCAAACAGCTTCGGCGAGTGGAGTCTCGCCCAGCAGGCTCCAGCAGTTGACCCTGAGAGCAGCCAGCCGACGGCCCGCAAGTGCGCCGATGGCGATCCTGGCGGCAGCAATCAGGCGCTGAGGGGGAAATACCTCTTCTACTGCGCAACCTTTGCGAATAATACTGCCTGCATCCAATGCCACTCGATCTACGGAAGCAATTATGGTGGCATCGTCGCGCAGGGCATCGTCGGGCCAAACCTGACGCACTTTGGCAGCCGCGATTTGATTGCCGGTGGCGTCGCGCCAAATACGCCAGATGGCCTTACCCAATGGCTCACCAATCCGCAAAACCTCAAACCGGGGAACGATATGCCCGATCTGGGCCTGACCCCCGATCAGGTTGCGGCGCTGGTCGCCTACCTTGACAGTCTAAAATAGACAGTCTGAGATAGCAGAACGTTTGCAAAACCATCTGGCGCCGATGCGCTCCAGATGGGCGCTGATATATCTTTGAGCGAACACTAGCAGAGCGTTGGAGGAGACACTTATGGCGATCCAGGGAGGAATAGCCGTTCCGCAGAGAAAGGAACGCATATTCTCGGCCCGACGCTTCAGTCAGACCCCTGTTGGGGCGTGGCTCACCACGATTGACCATAAGAAGATCGGTGTCATGTATATGATGACCGGCTTCCTCTTCTTTCTGGTCGGCGGGAGTGAGGCGCTGTTGATCCGCACGCAGCTTGCTGAACCGAACAATACGGTACTCAGCCCCAATCTCTACAACCAGATTTTCACGATGCACGGGACCACGATGATCTTCCTGTTCGTGATGCCGTTCTTGACGGGCCTGGGCAACTATATTGTGCCGCTGATGATTGGCGCGCGCGATATGGCGTTTCCGCGCCTGAATGCGCTGGGCCTGTGGTTGGTCGTGTTTGCTGGCGTCTTTATGAATATCAGCTTCATCGCGGGTGGCGCGCCTGATGCTGGCTGGTTCAGTTACGCGCCGCTGACGGAAAACATCCCCTGCGGCTCCCGTCCGGGTCTCTGTTCGCCAGGCACGAATATGGACTTCTGGATTCTGGGTATTCAGATTCTAGGCGTGGCCTCCATCGTGGGCGCGCTCAATTTCGTGGTAACGATTCTGCGCCTGCGCGCGCCGGGCATGACGATTAACCGCATGCCGCTCTTCACCTGGATGACGCTGATTACCTCCTTCCTCCTGCTCTTTGCGATCCCCAGCCTGACGGCAGCCAGCGCGTTCCTGTTCTTGGACCGCCACCTGGGTACGCACTTCTACCAATTCGCTTTTGGCGGCGACCCGCTGCTCTGGCAGCATCTCTTCTGGTCGTTCGGCCACCCGGAGGTCTATATTCTCATCTTACCGGCTTTCGGCATCGTCTCAGAGGTGCTGCCGGTCTTCTCGCGTAAGCCGATTTTCGGATACACCTTCGTGGCGTGGTCAGGGATCGCTATTGGTTTCCTGAGCTTCACCGTCTGGGCGCACCATATGTTTGCGACAGGTCTGCCGATCAGCGCCCAAACTTTCTTTGCCACCAGCACGACGCTGATCGCTATTCCTACGGCGGTCAAGATATTCAACTGGGTGGGGACGGTCTACGGCGGCAAAATCCATCTCACGACAGCCATGTACTTTGCCGTCGGGTTTGTGGCGATGTTCCTGATCGGCGGTCTGAACGGCGCGGCGCTCGCCATTGTGCCGTTTGACTATCAGGTCACAGACAGCTACTTTGTCATTGCCCATCTGCACTATGTTC
The DNA here is from genome assembly GCA_036557285.1 of Ktedonobacterales bacterium. Taxonomy (NCBI): domain Bacteria; kingdom Bacillati; phylum Chloroflexota; class Ktedonobacteria; order Ktedonobacterales; species Ktedonobacterales bacterium. The sequence goes on along the minus strand of DATBHW010000076.1, from coordinate 7,396 downwards.
TCTTCGGCGGGACGGTAATGGGCGTCTTCTCCGCGCTGTTCTACTGGTTCCCCAAGATGAGCGGTAAGCTGCTGAACGAGAAGCTGGGCAAGGTTCAGTTCTGGTTCTTCATCGTTGGCCTGAACCTGGCGTTCTTCCCGATGCACCTGCTGGGCCTGCTGGGGATGCCGCGCCGCATCTATACCTACGCCTCGAATCCCCCCTGGGATGAATTGAACTTGTTCTCGACTATCGGCGCGTTTGTTATTGCCATAGGGGTGCTGATCTTCATCACCAACTTCTTCCTGAGCATGCGCGGCCCCAAGACGGCTGGGGATGATCCGTGGGATGCCTTTACACTGGAGTGGATGACGACCTCGCCGCCGGCTGAATACAACTTCAAGACGATCCCGACAGTGCGCAGCCGACGCCCGTTCTATGACAAGAAGAACCCGGAGAATGCCGATTGGCGAAAACGTTCCCATTAGGCGATTGGTCGGGTATAATAGAATCAGGGCAAACCCCGGCGTCCGTTATGCCCTTATCAGGAGGTGTATAGCCTTGTCACAAGAACATGCTCAACAAGTCAGCGATACTGCTGAACAAGAAGATACAGTGACTCCGGCTGGCTCATATGGGGCAGCCAAACACCACGACGCGGAAGAGGAGCATATCCATCTGCCCGGCCCCAGCTATTGGCCGATCCTGCTGGCGGCTGCGATGGCGCTCACGATGGTTGGGCTGCTGATTGATATTAGCCTTGCTGCTGTCGGGCTGCTGCTCGCCTTCATCTTTGGCATAGGCTGGGGAATGAATTGGGGGCTGGAGGGCCATCAAGAAGCACACGTAGAATAGAGGAATAGCGCGTTATGAGCATTGCCCATAAAGAACAGCCCATTGGTGTGAGCGGCGAGGCTGCCCACGAGACAGGGCGAAGCCTTGGCTGGTGGGGCATGGTCTTCTTTATCGCTTCCGAAGCCCTGCTTTTTGCTAATCTGATTGCTGGTTATCTTTACCTCCGCGTGCGGGCAGGCACCTGGCCGCCCCCTGGCGGGCCAGAGTTGGAAAGTGTTTTTAGAAATCCGGTGCCGCTCATCAACACGGTCATCCTGCTCGGCAGCAGCATCCCGATGATTTTTGCGGGGAGGGCTATTCGCAGAGGTCATCTGCGGAATGTCCCCTGGCTTATTCTGACAACGATTGTCATGGGTTCGACCTTTCTGAGCTTGCAGGCGGTAGAATATATCAACAACGGTTTTAGCATCGGGGATGGTCTGGTAGGTTCGACATTCTATACCCTGACCGGCTTTCACGGCGCGCACGTGACGGTTGGCGTGATTTTCCTGCTGGTCAACTTCTTCCGCGCGCTGCGGGGGCAACTCTCCAAAGAGAAGCACTTTTCGCTCCAGGCAGGCGAGATGTATTGGCACTTTGTTGATGTTGTCTGGATTGCTCTGTTCAGTCTTGTATATCTGCTCTAGCAGGCCAGCGATAGTCCTGGCCTGTTGAATGCGAGTCCATACAGAGAGGGTACTTCTTTGTATGGCGTCAGCGCGAAATGGCGTTTCAGGCACAGCTCGCCAGGGCTGAGAAGGACAGGCCAGCAGATGGATCAAGAGATTTCAGGCAGCGCCAACCAGACTATTGCAGCCGACGCGGCGAAGAACGACGGATCGAGTGATGCGGTGATTCGCTGCGCGATCTGCCGCAAGCGCATTTGGGCTGGCGCGCTCACGCTTCAAGACCCAGATGAGGCTCCAGCGCCTCAACAGTCCTGGGTACTCTGCAAGCCCTGCCACGCTGCGGTGCTGGCGGAACTTGAGCGTTCGCCGCTGCGCAGCCCCATGCGGATGCGCGTGGCGATTGGGCTGGTGGCCTCCGAACGCTGGCCCCGCGCAAAACGCTCCAATGCTGATCGGGAAGACCGGCTTTGGATAACGTTTCTCTACTGGGGATTTGCCGGGGCAATGCTGTTCCATCTGGCGCTTATCGTTTTGCTGGCGCAGCTTGCCAAATGATGGCGCGGCGCATCAAGATTGCTCGATGCCAGTTTCACACGGCGAGGGAGGCTCAGACCTTTCTCGCCGTGTTTTCTGTGTAAAGGAAAGCCGCTCACTTCCTGCTGAGAGGAGCCTGCGATGGCCTCCAAAAAACAAATCTTGCCGCTCACAAGCGCCGGACACCTCTGGCGGTTGGTCGGTTTAATTGTTGGCGATGTCTGTATGTTCCTGATCTTTGCTGGGGTTGGCCGCGCCAGCCATCATGAGGCGGCAGGGCTTGATGCGTTTCTGCTGATCGTGCAAACGGCTGCGCCTTTTGCCATTGGCTGGTTTGTGGTCGCACCGTTCTTTGGCGTCTATCGGGAATCTGTCGCAGCCAGCGCCCGCACGATGCTGGCGCGAACGGCGCTGGCCTGGGTCTGTGCCTGGCCGGTGGGGCTGCTGCTGCGCTGGCTTTTTACACAGCAGGCTCCGCCAATCAGCTTTGCGATAGTTGTATTGATCGCCAATCTGCTCTTTCTGAGCGTCTGGCGTGGCCTGTTTGCGCTGCTGGCGCATCGCAGCCGCTAGGAAGCGTTCCGCCGGACCTTCTTCCTACTGCAAGGCGCTCCTGGCCGGGCTGACCTATAGTATGGAGGGGTAATATTTGTTGCCCCGGCTGTGCAGATGATAAAATCATATAGTCCTCTTTATCATCTTAGCCTATTCTCTTATTGCTATATATCAATCAGGAGCTAGTTATGGAGACCGCTTTCGGGGGAAGGAGATCAAGAACTCAGGCGTCGGAGAGCGTACTCGCGCAGCTTCCCCAGGAGCATCAGGTTCTTGCCAGCGTCACCAGCAATATGACGAGCGGCTTTGTGCTGCTGGACCGCCGGGAGCGCATTACCTTCGCCAACGCGCGCGCGGAGGATTTGCTGGGCCTGGAAGCAGGCGCGCTGATTGATCGCCCGGCGTTTGATTTTCGCAAGCAATTGCTTTCCCTGGCGGCTGATCCGTATCTGGCCGAAGAGGAGCTTGGTCGGGTCTGGGCCAGTGATGAGGAAGTGGTCGCTGATCTGGCGCTGGCGCACGCGGCGGTTCGCTGGCTGCGGGTGCGCAGTTTTCCGGTGCGCGATGTGCCCGGCGATCTGCTGGGCTGGGGCATGTTGCTGGATGATGTGACGCTGGAGCGCGCTTCAGAGAAGGTGAAGGCTGAGGCGCTGGCGCTGGCCGCTCACGCGCTCAAAACGCCCCTGGCGGTGATGAAAGGCTCGGCGACGACGCTGCTCGCTCATTCGCTGCGCTGGGATCCAGAGGCTCAGCGCGAGATGCTGCAATTGATTGATGAGCAGTGCGACCAGTTGCACGAACTGGTGAACGGTCTGCTCGATGTCTGGCGCCTGGATGCGGGCTTGCTGCCGATCAATCCAACGCTGATTCACTTGCCGGAACTGCTGGAACCGCTCGTGGATCGCTGGCAAAAGTTTTCCCCTCAACATCGCATAACGCTGGCATTACCTGCTGATCTTCCGTCGCTGATGGCTGATCGAAGCCGACTGGAGCAGGTCTTGAATCATGTGCTGGATAATGCGGTGAAGTATTCGGCGGGCGGTGAAATTGCCATTGAGGCGCTGGCTGGTGAAGAGCGAATTGAAATTACCGTTGCTGATCAGGGGCGTGGTCTTATGCAAGACCACCTGGAGCGCATTTTTGATCGCTTTTATCGTGTTCCTGGTGAGGGCGAGCATATCCCTGGCAGCGGGATGGGGTTAGCCGTCGCCAAAGCGGTGGTTCAGGCGCATGGCGGCAGCATCTGGGCAGCGTCGGCTGGCCCAGGAAAAGGTGCGGTCTTTCATGTAGCCTTACCGCTTGCGGCTCACCGCCTATCAACGGTTTCAGCGCCGATTCGCCCCGCGAGTGGCCCACTGGCCCCCCCCACTGAGAACATACGCCTGAATCGCGCTACTGACCGGCAAACCATCCTCATTGTAGATAACGACCCCGGCATTGTACGCTATGTGCGCGCCAACCTTGAGGCTCAGCATTATCGCGTCTTCTCCGCAGCCGATGGCTCGCAGGCATTCCAGCTTGTCGAGCGCGAGGAGCCTGATCTGATTCTTGTTGAGGCGGGGATGCCAGGCATGGACGGCTTTGATTTGTTGGGGCGCTTGCGTGAGTTTTCAACAGCGCCAGTGGTGATGCTCAGCGCGAGACGCGGAGAAGATGAATGTGTGCGGGCGCTCGATCTGGGCGCGGTAGATTATCTCGGCAAGCCGTTTGGGATGCCAGAACTGCTGGCGCGGGTGCGCGTGGCGCTGCGACGTGGCGGCCAGCCAGAGCAGCGCAGTTCGCAAAGCGCGCTGTTTTCGTCGGGCGATCTCACGATAGATTTTGCTCAACGCCAGGTACGGATGGCCGGACGGGATGTGCAACTGAGCCGGACGGAGTACAAGCTTTTGACGGTGCTTGCGCAGCACGCGGGAATGGTTCTGACTCACGAGTTGCTGCTGGAAAAGGTCTGGGGGCCAGGCTATCACCGCGAGATGGATTTTATCTGGGTCTATATTCGGCGCGTGCGGCGCAAGATCGAACCTGACCCCAGCCAGCCTCGCTACATTCTGACGGTTCCTGGAGTTGGCTATAAGCTGGCTCGCCCTGCACAGTGACTCTGAAAGCGGGACACACGACAGCCGCTTTCAGGTAATTGTAAGGCGTATCCTCAATTTGTCAGTAACTTTGCACAGCGCCTGCCGTATATTTCAGCATGGAAAAGTTCTCCAGGGGTTCGCCTTACCTGGCTTTGCTCCCATCGAAGGGGGACAGCACAATGGAAGCAGCTGATACAAATACTGTTCTCCTGGTAGAGGGAGATACGGCGCTGCGGCGCGTGATTGCGATGGGCTTGCGGCAGCAAGGCATGAGCGTGCTGGAGGCTGCTTCGCCCCAGCAGGCGCGCGCGCTGCTGGACCAGCGTCCATCGCTGCTGGTCGTTGATGTTGACAGCGGCTTTGCCAGTGACCGTATGCTGCTGCCGGACCTGCGGGCTTATGATGGGCTGGCGGCGACGCCTGCCGTCGTTCTGGCCTGGGATTGTTCGCCGGATTTGAGAGAGCAGATGAGCAGCGATGGCGCGGCGGTCTGTCTTGCCAAGCCTTTTGATGCCCGCCGTCTCTTTGCAGAGGCTGAGGCGCTGCTGGAGGCCGCCTTGCAGCGTCGGCGGGTCGAAAGCGTTCTTCTGGCGAGCGTTGAGAGCCTATCCTCCGCAGATGGTCAGAAGTCCGCAGCGGTTGCTGAAATGGCGGCTGAGAAACTCTATGCTCCTGCTTATACCAGGCCGACGGAGACCGATGAAGAAACGCGCACATCAGCGCCGAGTATCTGGCCGATTGTGCTGGCGCTGGGACTGATGATCGCGGTTAGCGGGCTGCTGATTCATCCGGCTCTGGTGGCGCTTGGGATTGGCGTTGTGCTGGTGTCTATGCTCCTGTGGGGATTTGAGCCGGGCGCGAGACCTGGCCCGGCGTGAGAAAGATAGGCCGCGCGTATGCTTGATGAACCAGCACAGACACAGAGCCAGTCGGCAAAGCCGCCACAGAAGAAGCGACGGGCGATTATCACTCTGGTCTTTTTCACTGCCCTGAATATCGTGCTGGTGGGTGTCCTCTGGTCGCGCCTGGCTACCGCGCAGCATATTATCAGCGGAGCAGCGACCATTCCGCTCGTTGGGCATCCCGCGCCTGACTTTACCCTTACCAACTGGAATGACCCGTCGGGGCAGACGATCCAGCTTTCGGGGCTGAAAGGCAAGCCGGTGATCGTCAATTTCTGGGCGTCGTGGTGTCCTCCCTGCAACCAGGAGACGCCTGAGTTTCAGGCGGCCTGGCAGCAGTATCAGGCGGCTGGTGTGGTCTTCATTGGGGTTGATTATCAAGATCAGCAGCAAGCGGCCCGGCAGTTTTTGCAGAAGTATCACGTCACTTACCCCAACGGCCCGGATGCTTCCGGCACGATCAGCGTTGACTTTGGGGTGAGCAACGTTCCGGCAACTGTGTTTATTGATCGCTCAGGTGTCGTCGTGCGCCAGCATCTTGGCCCGGTTGACGCCAAAACGCTGGATGCTGAAATACAACAACTGCTAAAATAGTGTTGTTTCTTCGTTGTATATAGTGGCTGAAGTTCTGAAAGGCAGAGACTGGAGTGCCTATCACTGGTCAACTGAGTTGGGAGGCTGCTCTGGTTGCGTTCGTTGCCGGGGCAGCTTCTTTTTTATCACCCTGTGTCGCTCCGCTGATTCCAGGATACATCACCTATCTGTCGGGGTCTGGCGCAGCGCCAGAAGCGGAGAAGGGGGCATATAAACAACGGCCCTGGTATGGTCGCCCGGCATTGCGCGTGAGCCTGTTGTTTGTGGCTGGCTTTTCTGTGGCGTTTATTGCGCTGGGATTTATGGCGGCGTGGTTTGGCGCGCTGCTCGGAGCCTATCGCCCGGCGCTGGAAGCCGTCACGGGGATTGTGATGATCCTGATGGGGGCGTTTTTACTTGGCCTGCTGCCTCCGGCGTTGATGAATGTGCTGTATCGGGAAAGAAAGCTGCATCTGCGCGGGCGGTGGGTAGGCGGGGCAGCGCCTTTTGGTCTGGGTATTGTTTTCGCGGCTGGCTGGACGCCATGTATTGGCCCGGTACTTGGCTCCATTTTGCTTTACGCTGGCGCTTCGGCCAGTCTGGCGCTTGGGGGCTTCTTGCTGGCGATCTATGCGCTGGGGTTCGCTGTGCCGTTTCTCTTGATTGGTGTTGGTTGGGCGAGTGGGCTGAACGCGCTGGGCTGGACACGCAAGTATGGGCGGGCGGTGTCGCTGGTCAGCGGGGTCGCGCTGATTCTGGTGGGACTCCTCTTTCTCTCAGGCCAGGTATATACCTTTTCTATCTGGGCGCAGCGGGTGATGCCGCCGTTGTTTCAATAAACAACTGACTGGCGCAGCACTTCCTGTAATGGTACTATGTTCACGAAGGATTCATCCTTTTCAATGGAGGCTTAGAAGCAGTGGCCTGGTGTCGTTTTTTCTTTCCCAAGATTGTGACGGCTGATATTGACCCGGAAGACCCAGCAGTCAACGACAACATTCAGTACGCCAAGTGTCTGCGGGGCAAGGTTCTCAAAGATGCGAACGACTGGATTCGTTGTGAACACTTGCCAACTCCTGACTCGGAGTGCTGGCAGGAGGGCGGCAAGGTGATCTTGCCACAGCGCGCGCGCAGCCGCAGCAGTTCGTAGGGAGTGGTTTTCTCTCCCAAGTTATACCAAATCCTGTTAAATAGCAGTGCTATCATGCGAGTTGCGGCCACCAATGGAAGGCGGTGAGGCCACAGATACGCTCAGGGTTTGCCTGAAGCGTCAAGCAGCGGCTGGCTTGGGTCTCGTGCAGGTCGTCCAGGG